>NZ_JARPVX010000003.1:0-159233 GCF_033947565.1 Lichenihabitans sp. Uapishka_5 | reverse complement strand
CCCGTGGCTCGACGGCTGCGGCCGCAGCCGTCGAGCCACGGGCCATGCCTTGGCCGTGATCCCCGTCGCCGGCCTGCGCGTCGATGCGGCCGAGTTCCTCCTCCGCCCCGCGCAAGGCCGTTGCCAGACGCTCCACCCCGTCCGCGATGCGGCGGCCGGCGGCTTGCGACGCAGATGTGGCTTCAGGCCATCCGACATGCTCGTGCGCCTCTTCAACGAGAGGGGCGGCGCGCTCGGCCGCCGGCAGGTGGCCGATGCGCAGTGCCGCCGTTTCACATGGCGCGGTCCAAAGCGACTCCAAGGCATCGTCGAGCCAGAGCAGCGTCAGCGAACAGCCTTCCATGTCGAGGCTGGTGATGAGCTCGCCGACGAGCGGCGCCACCACGGTGATCCCGGCCGCCTCGATGGCGGCCCGCACCGGCACCCACAGGGCGAAGAGTTCTTCGTATTTGGTGGACCCGAGCCCGTTCAACAGCACGCCGACGCGGCTGCCGGCCTCCGCTGGCGCTTCGGCCAGAACGCGCGACACCAGCAGGGCCGCGATGGCGTCGGCGCTGCCGATCGGCACGTCTTCGATGCCGGGCTCGCCATGAATGCCGAGGCCGAGCGCCATCTGGCCGTCCGGCACGCTGAAGAGCGGCTCGCTGGCGCCCGGCAAGGTGCAGCCGCCGAACGCCACTCCGAAGGAGCGGGTGCGGGCATTGGCCAGCCGCGCCAGCCGTTCCACCGTATCGAGGTCGTCGCCGCGCTCGGCCGCAGCGCCCGCGATCTTGAACACCGGCACATCGCCCGCGACGCCCCGACGCTTGGACTCCTCCGCCGCCGACGCGCTCGCCACATCGTCCGTGACGGCCAGCACGCGGACGTCGATGCCCTCGGCGCGCAGCCGCTCGGCCGCGAAGCCGAAGTTCAGCACGTCCCCGGCATAATTGCCGAAGCCGAGGATCATGCCGCCGCCGTGCTGGGCGCGCTTCGACACCGCATGAATCAACTGGGTCGAAGGCGACGCGAAGACGTCGCCCGCTACCGCGGCATCCGCAAAGCCGCGCCCGACATAGCCTGCAAAGGCCGGATAATGGCCGCTGCCACCCCCCACCACCACCGACACCTTGCCGGGCTTCGTCGCGGTCGAGCGCAGGGCGCCGCCCGGCGTCGCCCGCACGATATCCGCATAAGCGTCGCAATAGCCCTGCAGGGCGACGGCTGCGAAGGTTTCGGGGTCCTGGACGATGTGGGTCATGCTCGATCCGCGCGCGTGGGCAGGGTGGGGGCGGCTTCGGGTGTCAGACGGGCTGCTTCGGCAGGATGCGGCGCAGATAGGCCCGGTTGGTGGCGCTGACGCTGAGGCCGTCGCCGCCGTAATGCTCGCACCCGAAAGCGCCGCGGAACCCGTGCTTGATGGCGAGCGCGGTGGCGGTCCGATAATTGATGAGGCCGGTCTCGAGCGGCACCGGCGACGTGAGGATCAGATCCTTGGCCGGGTCTTCCATGCGGAGGTAGTTCTTGACGTGCCAGTATTTCGTCAACGGTGCGGTGAGTTCGACCATGCGCAGCCAGGGCTCGATCGGCCGGTGCAGCCGGATCAGGTTGCCGAGATCGGGGTTAAGCCCGACGGACGGGTGATCGACCTCCTCGACGAAGCGCACGGCGCCCTCCGCGGTGCCGATATAGGTGTCCTCGTACATTTCGAGCGCAATATCGACGCCGACCTCGGCGGCGTGGCGCCCGAGCTCACGCAGGCCCTGAACGGCCTTGGCCCGCACGGCGGGGTCGTCGGGGTTCTTCACGCCATCGACGGTCCAGAACCACAGCACCTTCTTCTGGGCATCGGTCAGCGGCCCGAAGAGGCCGAAGCAGACCGAGCGGGCCCCAAGCGCGGCCGCAGCGTCGATGACGCGATGGCAATAGCTGAGGTATTCGTCCCCGCGTTCCGGGTCGATGATGCTGCGGCGCGCCGTCGAGACCGCCGGCACCGTCAGCCCCGACTGGCGCAGCACGCCCTTGAACTCGTCCAGGCGGGCGTTCGAAAGGTCGCCGACACGCAGCCAGCAATCGGTGGGATCGAGCTCCGTGAAGCCGGCATCGGTGATGTCGGCCAGGGTGGCGGCCCACGCCTCGGCGGGCTGGTCCTGCACCGACGACCCGTCGGGCAGGATGTTGGTGTATTGGATCATCGCGGCGGCGATGGGCCAGTTGTCGCGGTTAAGCGGCCCGAAATCCCGAAGTGCGGTCATGGCTTAGCCTTCTGTGCTGCGGCGGGGCGGGAAGGGCATGAGGCGGCCGCCAGAGGCGAGGCCACGCGGATGGCCGCATGGACGGCTCGGCCTCGGTCTGGCCTGTCGAACAGGATAACCGTCTTGCGGATCACGCTTTGCCTCTCCCGGTGCGCCGTCATTCGACCGATCCAGAGATCGGCGCCGCGGTGCTTGGCGTGGAAGGTAGGTGGCAAATCGATACGCGTCTAATTCATAGTTGCGCGCGGTCGATACCTTAAACAATATGGGTTGATGGATCGATCCCGACACCTGCCACCCAATTGGGTTTTGCAAACGCGCTTGAAGCTGCGCCACATGCAACTGCTGGTCGCCTTGGGTGAGCAGGGCGCTTTGAACCGGGCCGCAGAAAGCCTGGGGCTGTCGCAGCCCGCAGCCTCGAAGCTGCTGATCGACCTCGAAACGGCGATGAAACAACCGTTGTTCGACCGCGTCGGGCGTGGGCTGGTGCCCAACCTTTATGGCGAGATCCTCATGCGACGGGCCTCGGTCGTGGTGTCCGAGCTCGACGGGGCGCGCGACGAGTTCAACGCCATGCAGGATGGCCGGCATGGCCGCGTCGCGATCGGCTCCATCGATGCCCCCATCGCGTTGCTGCTGGCCGACGTGGTGGCGGCGCTACAGGACAGCCATCCCCGCATCGACATCGAGGTCCGCACCGGATCGAGCGGCCGCCTGCTCGATCAATTGTTCAACGGCCACCTCGACCTGATGGTCGGGCGGCCGCTCGCGCATGTCGATCGCAGCTTGTTCTCGTATCGCGAGATCGATCGGGAATCGCTGGCCCTGGTGGCCCGGGTCGGGCATCCGCTGGCCACGCGTCCGCCTCCGAGCGTCGCGGAACTTCGACGGCAGACCTGGATCCTGCAGGCGCGCGGCTCGACCTTGCGGCAGCGCGTCGATGCGCTGTTCTGGGAGGCCGGCCTCGGGCCGCCCGAGCATATCGTCAACACCGACTCGCTGTTGATGACCCTGGCCTATCTGGCCCGCACCGACGCCATGACGATCATCTCGGAACCCGTCGCGTTGCAGCAGGCCAGTTTCGGCCAGGTGGTCGTCATCCCGACGCGCTTCGACCTGACGCTCAGCGGCTATGGCCTGATCCTGCCGACTCAGAGACCTGTGCCGCCGGCCGTCACCACCGTGGTCAAGGCGCTGCACCAGCATCTCGATGCACGCTCGTCAGCGGCTTAACCCGCCGCTCAATCCCGGAGCCGGACGCGAAAAAGCCACCGCGAACCGCGGTGGCTTTTTCGACCGGCCAGCTTCAGCGCCGAGACGCTAGGGGCGTATCAGTAGCTGGTGAACTTGTAGTTCAGGCCAACCCGGGCGATCGAGGTCGAGCCGTCCGAATGGGCGTTGAAGCTCGTGCCCTGCGTGCCGGCCGAGGTGCCGATCAGCGTGTAGTTCTTGCGACCGAGGTCGGCATAAAGGTATTCTCCCTTCACGCTGATGTTGGGCGTGATGGCATATTCGAGGCCGGCGCCGATGGTCCAGCCGACCCGCACGTCGTCGTTGCCGGAAACCCCATAGGTGGCGGTAGTCAGCCCCTGGGCATTGGTGAAGGTGGCGCCCGTGTAGCGCGAGCCGAAGTCGCCATAGGCGAGACCGCCCGTGACATAGAGCAGCGTCCGGTCGAAGCCCGCATAGCCGAGTCGGCCCCGCAGGGTGCCGAGGAAGCCGTCGCCGTCTTCTCGCCGCGTCGTCAGCGTGGCGCTGTTGAAGTTCGTCGAAGAGGTCGAGGTCGAGCCGCTGCCGCCAAGGTTGATATAGTCGATATCGGTTTCGACGCCGTAGACGAAGGTGCCGTTCTGCCAGTTGTAGCCCGCCTGGCCGCCACCGATGAAGCCGCTATCGGAATCGCTGCTGCTGGTCGCGAGCGGGGCCGAGAAGCCGTTCGGCGACAGGGCACCGGACTTGTTGTCGAAGGCACCGCCGAGGTTGGCGCCGACATAAAAGCCGGTCCAGCTATAGACGGGCGCGGCGTAATAGGGCGCCGGCGGGGCTGAGCGCATCGGCAGGTCGGCCGCCGATGCGGCCGCGACCGTGGCGACCAGGGCCGTCGTGGACAGGACGATACGCTTGAACATGGTACTCCTCCGGAGCCAGGGCTCGGGAACACGGGAAGACCGGACGCTATCGCCCCGGCCGAGATGCCGTCGTCCGCAGGGTGAACCAGCCCCCTCGGGGATTTCGCCTGCGGGACGCTTCCATCCACGCTCGATTCCCTACGTCGCGATGGTTGACGAATGGTTGTGAAGGACCGTCGATATTTTCACGTTCAGGGTTAGCGAAACCTGAAGCGCATCACGGCCTAGGCTGTTGGCCCGAACCAACCCGCCCGCCGTGCATTGCACCCTGCGAGGCGCCCTGCGGCGCCAAAAGGATTGCAACATGGCACAGGTGGCGGTGGTGACGGGCGCGGGGGCCGGCGTCGGCCGGGCTGCGGCGGAAGAATTTGCGCGAGCCGGCTACGATGTCGCCTTGTTGTCCCGCGACCCGCAGCGGCTCGAGCGGGCGGCCAGCGAGTTGCGGAGCCGTTACGGCGTTCGCGCCCTGCCGATCCCGACCGATGTGGCGGATGCCGACGCCGTGGAGAGGGCTGCCGACCTGACGGAAGCCCAGCTCGGGTCGATCGATGTGTGGGTGAACGTCGCCATGGCTACCGTCTTTGCGCCTGTGTCGCGCTTGACGGCCGCCGAGGTGCGGCGCGGCACCGAGGTCACCTACCTCGGCCAGGTGCATGGGATGATGGCGGCACTCCGGCGCATGCGCGAGCGCAATCGCGGCACCATCGTGAATGTCGGCTCCGCCCTGGCCTATCGGTCGGTGCCGCTGCAGGCGATCTATTGCGGCGCCAAGGCGGCCATTCGTGGCTTTACGGATTCGCTGCGCTCTGAGATCATCCACGACGGCCTCGACGTTCACCTCACCACCGTCGACCTGCCGGCCGTCAACACGCCGCAATTCGATTGGGCTCTCAACAAGATGGGCCGTCGATCGAAGCCCGTGCCGCCCATCTACGAGCCCGAGGTGCCGGCGCGCGCCATTTTGTTCGCCGCTACGCATCGGCGCCGCGAAGTGTGGCTCGGCTTTCCGACCGTGAAGGCCATCGTGGCGAACCGGATCGCGCCGGGGCTGATCGACCGGTATCTGGCCCGCTACGGCTATGACAGCCAGATGTCGCAACAGGCGCTGCCGGCCGACGCGCCTTCGAACCTGTTCGAGCCGGTGCCCGGACCTTACGGGGCACACGGCCGGTTCGACGCGGAAGCGAAGAACGGCGACTGGGAAATCTTTACCGACCGGCATCGCGACGCCGCCTTTGCTGGCTTGGCGATCGCGGCGGGTTTATACGGGCTGCATCGCTTGGCCAAACGACTCGGCGTATAAGCCGGCCCGCCATTCCGGAGTCGGGCGCGGGTTGTCGGCCCACACGGGTGCGGCTCAAGCCAGCGGGAACGCCTGACCGAGCTCGCACGGTCGGGCACCCGCCACATCAGGGTCCGACCATGACGGCAGGCCCGACCATCGAGGGAGCATGAGCATCGCATGAGCATTCTGGTCGCCCTCGCGGTCCGCTACCTGCTGGTGGTGTTATTCTTCCCGTTCAGTGCCCTCGACAAGATCCTCAATTTCAAGGGCGCGGTCGGCCAAGCCAGAGAGATGGTTCCGTCACATGCGGTGGCGGTGGCATTGATCTGCATCGGTCTTGGCGTGGAGATCCTGATGCCGATCGGCATCCTGACCGGCACTGCCGACCGGCTCGCGGCCTTTGTGATGGCGGGTTATTGCGGCGTGACGGCCTTGTTGTGGAAGCAATGGTGGAAGCCGGGCGACTTCTGGGCGTCGGGCGACAGCAAGGGTCGCGGCCTGTTCTGGGATTTTCTGAAGAACTTCTCGCTCGCAGGCGGCTTCCTGCTGCTGGCCTTCGGGCTGCATGCGGGCGATGCTTCGGCCTTCCTGCATGATCCCTTGGGCTCGAGCCACCCGTATCGCACCGCCGCCGATTGAGCGGCAGCGCCGGCGGTTAGAGTTCCGACATGCCGCGCACCCGGTCGAGCTGCGCTTCGAGGCCAGCGAGGTCCGGCGCAAGGCCGGGTTTCCCCTGCAGCGTTTGGGCAGCCGCGAGCCACTCGGCGCTGCCCTGTTTTGTCGGGTCGGCCACGATGCGCCGCGCTTCTTCATGCGCCATAGCCTCGTCGGCCGCGATCGACGTGGGCGCGAGGATCTGGCCGGAGCGGCGGGCCAGGATCTCGTCGAGCCAAGTCGTGTGCATCTCGGGCACCGAGGTGATGAGCTTTTCCGTGTAGGGGTGGAAGGGCGGCGCAAAGATTTCCGCCGTCGGGCCTTGGGCGATGAGCTCGCCCTGGAACATCACCGCCGTGCGGTGGGCGATGCGCTTCACCGTGCCGAGGTCGTGCGTGATGAAGACGTAAGCGAGCCCGAGTTCGTCCTGCAGGGTCTTCAGCAGTTTCAGCACGCCTTCGGCCACCAGCGGGTCGAGGGCCGACGTGGGTTCGTCGCAAAGGATCACGTCGGGATTGGCCGCAAGCGCCCGGGCAATGCAGACGCGCTGCTTCTGGCCGCCCGACAACTGCCCGGGGCGACGCTCGGCGAATTCGGTCGGCAGGCCGACGAGCCTCAGCAGTTCCAGCACCCGGGCCCGCACGTCCTTGCGGTTCGAATTGAAGAACAGCGACACCGGCCGGCCGATGATCTGTTCCAGCGTGTGGCGCGGGTTCAACGCCACGTCGGGCATCTGATGCACCATCTGCATCCGGCGCAGCACGTCGTCCGAACGATCCTTCAGGGCAGGCGGCAGAACCGCGCCAGCCAGTTCGATCTCACCCTTCCAGTGCGGCAGCAGCCCGGTGATGATGCGGGCCACCGTGCTCTTGCCGGAACCCGATTCCCCCACGATGGCGAGCGTCTCGCCCTTCGCGAGGTCGAGCGAGATGTTCTTCACGATCGCCCGGTCGCCATAGCCGGCCGTGATGTCGGTCAATCGCAGGACGGGATGCGCGACCTTGTCGGGGGCCGTCAGGGCCAGATGCTCGGCTTCGCGCCGCTCGTTGACGAGCGCACGGGCGTAGTCGGTTTTCGGCTGCTCGAGGATCTGCCGTGTATCGCCGAGTTCGATCATCTTGCCGTGCCGCAGCACCATCACCCGATGGGCGATCTGGGCCACCACCGCGAGGTCGTGCGTGATGTAGAGGCCGGCTGTGCCGAAATCGCGGATCAGGTCGCGCAACAGCGACAGAACCTCGATCTGGGTCGTGACGTCGAGTGCAGTGGTGGGTTCGTCGAGCACGATCACGTCGGGCCGGCAGCTCATCGCCATCGCGGCCATGACACGCTGCAATTGACCCCCCGAGACCTGATGCGGATAGCGGTCGCCGATCGTGTCCGGGTTCGGCAGCTGCAACTTGCGGAACAGCTCTCGTGCGTAGATCTCCGCCTGCGTGCGCGACATGACCTTGTGGATGACCGGCGCCTCGCAGACCTGATCCATCAGGGTCATGGAGGGATTGAACGAGGCGGCAGCGCTTTGGGCGATATAGGCGATGCTCTTGCCGCGACGGTCGCGTCGATAGGAGGCCGTGGAGGCCCGAAGCTCAGTGCCATCCAGCTTGATGTCACCGCCGGTGATCCGCATGCCGGCCCGCGCATAAGCCATTGAGGCGAGGCCGATGGTCGACTTGCCGGCGCCGGACTCGCCGATTAGGCCGAGGATCTCGCCGCGCCGCAGCTTGATGTCGACGTCGTCGACCAGCACGCGGCCTTGGATGGTTTCGACCCTGAGGTGGTCGAGCTCGAGGATGGTGTCCGACATCGCCCTCTCCTACATCTCGGCCTGGGCACCGGACGGCCGCGCATCGACCGACAGGAACCAGTCCACCACGAGGTTGATGCCCACCGTCAGGAGCGCAATGGCGCCTGCGGGGAACAGCGCGGCCGGCAAGCCGAACGAGATGCCACCGACGTTGTCCTTCACCATGCCGCCCCAATCCGCATAGGGCAGGGGCACGCCGAGCCCGAGGAAGCTCAGCGCGGCGATGAACAGGAAGTTGAAGCAGAACCGCAGGCCAAACTCGCTCATCAGGGGCGCGGCGCAATTCGGCAGCACTTCACGGGTGATGACCCACCACAGCCCTTCGCCACGCAGCCGCGCCACTTCGACGAAGTCGAGCGCCACGATGCTGATTCCGAGCGCCCGGGCGAGACGGAACACCCGCGTCGAATCCAGGAACGCAATGGTCAGCACGAGCGAGGTGAGCGACTGGCCTAGAACGTTGAGGATCATCAAGGCCCAGATCAGCAGCGGGATCGACAACACCACATCGACCAGCCGGGAGATCACGATGTCGACCCAGCGCCCGAGCGCCGCCGCGATCAAGCCGCTCGCGATGCCGATCGCGAAGGACAGGATCGTGGTCACGAAGGCGATGCCGATGGTCATGCGGGCGCCGTAGATGAGGCGCGTCAGCATATCGCGACCGATCTGATCGGTGCCGAACCAACTGGCCCCGGAAGACGGGTCCCAGCCACCGCCTACGATCTGGGTTTCGCCATAAGGCGCCAGCCAAGGCCCTGCCACCGCCACGGCGAGGTTCAGCAGGATGATGAGGAGGCCCAGGATGGCGGTGGGCGGCGCCTTATGGCCGAAAAGCGTCATGGTCTGGAGCCTCTCAGCGGGGGTGGCGGAGGCGAGGGTTGAGCAGGATCGCCAGAACATCCGCCAAGGTGTTGAGCGTGATGAACACGGCCGCGAAGACCATGCCGCAGGCCTCGATCACCGGAACGTCGCGCTTGTTCACCGCATCGATCATGTATTGGCCGATGCCGGGATAGGTGAAGACGTTCTCGACCACCACGACGCCCACCACCAGATAGGCGAGGTTCAACGCGATCACCGAAATGATCGGTGCCGCCGCGTTCGGCAAGGCATGCCGCGTCACGACGCGGCCGCGCGTCAGCCCTTTCAGGAAGGCCATTTCCACATAGGGGGTCGACATGGTCGACAAAACCGAGTTGCGCGTCATGCGCAACATGTGGGCGGTGACCAGAAACGTCATGGTGACGGCCGGCAGCGTCACGGTCCACACCCGTTCGCCGAAGGGTGTGTCGGACGATACGGTGGCGAGGGACGGGAACCAGTCGTGGTTGACCGCGAGGTTGAGGATCAGCAGGTAGCCGACGAAGAACTCGGGCGCAGAGATCGCGACCAGCGCCGCGATATTGGCGATCCGGTCCGTCAACCGGCCTTCCCGAACCGCCGCCAGGATGCCGAAACCGACCGCGATCGGCAGCGCCAGCAGGGCCGCATAACTGGCCAAAAACAGCGTGTTCTTGAAGCGCGGCCACAACTCGCCGACGATATCGCGCCGGTTGGTCAAGGCCACGCCGAAGTCGCCGTGCAGCACACCCTTCAGCCAGCCCAGATAACGAAGCACGGCCGGCTGATCGAGGCCGAGCTCGTGCCGGAACACCGCCAGGTTCTCGGGCGTCGCGTTCTGTCCCAGCACCGCGGAGGCGACGTCCCCGGGCAGGATCTGGGTCAGCACGAAGATGACCAGCGAGACGATAAGGAGCGTGAGAAGTCCGAGGCCGATACGGCTCAGAATCAGTCGTAGCACTGAAGACCTTTCCCGAGCGGATGAGAACGCGGATCGCAGGTTGCCGGTCGGCCCCGACAGGCGCCGACCGGAGCGTTGCTGCCCCGCCGGTTGGCGGGGCGGGCCTCGGTCAGGCGAACCAGCACTTTTCGGCGATCTTCTGATCGCACATGTCGTAGCGCGGATGCGGGGCGGTGCCTTGCACCTTCTTGGCGTAGCCGTCGAGGTAGTCCCCGACCGCAAAGCACACCATGCCGCCATCGTCGGCGATCATGTGCTGGGCCTGCGCATAAAGCTCCTTGCGCTTGGCATCGTCGAGCTCGACCCGGGCTGCCGTGACGATCTTGTCGAAGTCGGGTGACCGCCAATGGGTGTCGTTCCAGCTCGCCGACGACATAAAGGTTTGGGAAAGCTGCAGATCGACGGTCGGGCGGCCGCCCCAGTAAACGGCGCAGAAGGGCGCCTTCAGCCAAACGTTGTCCCAATAGCCGTCGCCCGACACGCGCTTCACGTTGATGTCGATGCCGGCCTTCTTCATGGCTTCCTGGTACAGCACGCCCGCATCCGTGGCGCCCGAGAAAGCGCCTTCGGACACCTGGAGGTCGAAGCTCGGGCTTCCGGCCTTCTTCCAGTGGAACTTCGCCTTATCGGGGTCGTAGGCGTGCGGGGGCGTGTTCTGCGCGAAATACTTGTTCGAGGGGGCGATCGTCGTGTCGTTGCCGATCGACGCATAGCCTTTATAGACCGTGTCGACGATCTTCTGCCGGTCGATGCCGAGCTTCAGCGCCATGCGGGCATCGAGGCTCTTGTAAGGGTCGGTGTCGCAGAGCGCCACGAAGGCGAACCGGTTGCCGGTTCCCTTCGTCTGCAGCACGAAGACCTTGGGTGATTTCTGCACGAAGCCCACCGTCTTCGCGTCGAGTCGGTTGGCGGCGTCGATCTGGCCCGAGATCAGGGCTTGGGTGCGGGCCGAGGCATCAGGGATGTATTTGAGTTCGACCGAGTCAAACCAGGCCCTGTCCGGCTTCCAATAGCGGCCGGTGTTCTTGGTCAAGACCCGGACGCCCGGCTCGAAGCTTTCCAGCTGATAGGCGCCGGTGCCGTCGGGCTTCGCCCAATCGGTGAAGCCGTTCGGAACCACCAGCATGTGGTAGTCGGTCAGATTGTAGGGCAGGTCGGCGTTGCCGCTCGACAGCGTGATGGCGATCTGCGTCGGGCTGAGCTTCTTCACCTCGGTGATGGCGCTGAGCAGGTCCTTGGCGGCCGACTTCGTTTCACCCCTGTGCAGGTTGAGCGAATACACGATGTCGTCGGCATCGAGTTTCTTGCCCGAATGGAATTCGATGCCCTTGCGGACGTTGAAGACCCACTCCGTCGCGCCCGGCTTGGTTTCCCAGCTTTCGAGAAGTTCGCCCTTGGCGTTGCCGTCCTGATCGAGCTCCACGAAGCCGTTGAATAGCTGGTATCCGTAGGAGATCGGCACCGAATCCGCATAGGTCCGCGGGTCGAGCGAGTCGGAAGCGCTGCCACCCTCCATGCCGAGCCGAAGCGTGCCGCCCTTCTTGGGCGCCTCTGCGGCTCGCGCCAGAGACCCGAAGGGGCTCGCCGACAGGCCTAACGAGGCGGCGCCGGCCAACAACGTCCGTCGGTCGAGCAGCAGGTTCGAACCGTCACGTGGATCAGATCCGCCGACTTTCATCATTGTCGCAGCTCCTTGGTGTCGCGGGCCCGAGTGGACCTGGCGCGTCGAAAACCATCATGGGTGAACATTGACCTGCAAAGCGCGTGCCGTGTCTCGGAAGCTTCCCGTCCGATCGCCGACACCGGATCGCTAACCGTTTCGGTAGCCCGAACGCGGTCGACCGGCATCGTGAGGGTGAGCGGGAAGGATCGGCTGAGGTTCAAGCGCGCCCTGTGGTGTCGAGGAAGGCACGGACCAATGCCGCGTCGTTCCATGGCCAGGGTCGATCATAAACCGGCCCATGCGTTTTTCGCAACGCAGCTTCTCGTTGACCGCACGTCGGTGATAGTCTCGGGACGACGCCTCGATGGCTTGCAGCGACTTTTCCACCGGGCGCTGGGCGGCGGTCCGGATTTCGGAGGCTCTCGACCGAGCTGTCACCGGAGGCGCACATATAGCTGGTCGCGCGGACCTTGGCTGGCACGCCCAACTACGGAACCACGTTCACGCTTTGAAGACAGGCGCGGCGCGGGTCTCGACCTGTGTCGGACGCCTCGGGCCCGCGCCTCAGGCCAGCACCTCGCGGCGCCCTTCCAGACTCGACGTCAGTACGTCGCGCTTCGAACTCAACAGATCGTCCTCGATGGCCTCGAGGATCTCGCAAAGATGCTTCGCTTCGGTCAGGCGCGACACCGTCACGTAGTCGGCGCCGGCTTCGTAAAGGGCATCGACATCGGACATCAGTTCGGCCGGGGCCAGGATCTTCGCAGTGGGATTGAGGGTTCGCAGCTGCCGCACCAGCCGCTCGTTGGTGACACCCTTCAGCAGGAAGTCCGGCACGGTGCAGATCAACACCTCGGCATTGCGCACGCCGGCGTGAATCAAGGTCTCCGGCTGACTGATATCGCCATAGGCGACCTTGATGCCGCGCTCCGTCAGTCCGCGGTGGACCACCGGGTTGAAGTCGACCACCGCCACGTCGTTCAGAAAGGCCGACTGGCGTGCCTCGAGCTCGGCCACGAGCGAGCTTGCGGTGCGAAAGAAGCCGAGCAGCATGATGCGGGCGCCGTGTCCCGTATGGGCGACCTCCTCAGGGGCCGAGCCGTCGAGGTCGCGCGCGCCCAGGCGCTTCAGCACCGCGATGCTGCCGCGAACGATGGCGTCGCTACGACCCATGGCAAAGGTGCTGAGGGCCGCCAGGGCCACGAAGCTGATCGAGGTGGCGGTCTTGGCGATGCCGCCGACATGGCCGGCCGCAACACCGATCTGCAGCAACACCAGCGAGAATTCGCTGAGCTGCGCGAGATTGATGGCCGGCAGCATGCTGGCCCGCAGGCCTTGTCGCAGCACGTAGAGCGTCGGGATCACCGTGATGGCGCGGCTGGCGATCACAAAGGCCACGATGGCGCCGGCGAAGGCCAGAACGTCGGCGGAGGGAACGGGAATGGTCATCCCGACGCCGACGAAGAACAGGGTGACGAAGAAGTCGCGCAGGCTGGTGACCTTGGCGGCCACGTCGAGCGCATAAGGGAATGTCGACAAGGACACACCCGCCACCAGGGCGCCCATTTCGCGGGACAAGTGTAGTTCCTCGGCGAGTTGCCCATTTGCAAGGCACCAGGCCAGCGCGCCGACTAGCACCAGCTCCGGCAGGCGGGCAATGCGAAAGAACAACACCGGCAGCACGAAGCGGCTGATCAGCAGGGCCGACGCCACCAGCACGCCGACCCGCAGCACCGACACCACGAGCACCTCGGCCCGGAGGTCGTTGAGGCTCGGCTGGATGGCCAGGAAAAGGATGACGAAGAGATCCTGCAGCACCAGGACACCGAGCGTCACGCGGCCCGGCAGGGTGTCCAACTCACGCTTGTCGTACAGCACCTTGACGATGATGACGGTGGAGCTGAGCGCCACCGCAACCCCGAGATACAGGGCATCCCAATGACCGCCGCCGATCGGCAGGCCCATGAAGCGGAAAAACAGGATGCCGAGCACGCAACATCCGGCGATCTGCGCCACGGCCGCCACCACGATGACCCGCCCCGAGCGAATGATCTTCCGCAGATCGATCTCGAGCCCGATCATGAAGAGCAGGAAGATCAGCCCGAGTTCGGAAATGGTGGCGATCGATTCCTGCGAGCTGACGAGCTTCAGCCCCGCCGGCCCGATCGCGAAACCGCCGATCAGGTAGGCCAGAATGACGGGTTGGCCGATGGCCTGCGCCGCCACGGCCAGGACCCAGGCCGTCATGGTGCAGACCGCGATGTCGAAAACCAGATCGTGCATGAACTCTCGAGGCGTACCGGGGCTGGGGACGTCGTCCCTGGGTTCGGTTCAAGGAAAACTTGGCCGGCCGACGTCGCAGTCAAGCTCGTGCTTGGTAAAACTTCTGCTGAGCAGCGCCTCGCACCCTCGAAGAATGCGACGGCAGGTAGCCTGGACGCTTATAGACGCATTCCAATCTCATGTTCGCGGCACAACACTGGGCTGCGATGCAGGCTTTGACGGCTTCTGCCGCTTGACTGTTTCGTCCGAACCTCTTTGACACAGATGCATGACAAGGCCGCGCGCAAGCACGGCAAAACGCCTTTGATCCGGGAGAAACCGTGAGCAACATGCATGAAGAGACGGTGGTCGACGTCCATCATTGGACCGACCGCCTGTTCAGTTTCCGCACCACGCGCGACCCGTCGTTCCGCTTCCGCAACGGCGAGTTCACGATGATCGGCATCAAGGTGAACGGCAAGCCGTTGCTGCGGGCCTATTCGGTGGCGAGCGCCAATTACGAAGAGCAGCTCGAATTCCTGTCGATCAAGGTGCCGGAAGGCCCGCTGACGTCGCAGTTGCAACATCTGAAGGTCGGCGACCCCATCATCGTCAGCAAGAAGGCGACCGGAACGCTGGTCATCGACAACCTGCACAACGGCCGCAACCTGTATCTTCTGTCGACCGGCACCGGATTGGCGCCCTTCCTCAGCGTCATCAAGGACCCGGAAACCTACGATCGGTTCGAGAAGATCGTGCTGGTGCACGGCGTCCGCCACATATCGGAGCTGGCCTTCAAGGATTCGATCGCCGAAGACCTGCCGAAGGACGAGCTGCTGGGCGAGCTCGTCAGCGGGCAGCTGATCTATTATCCGACCGTGACCCGGGAGCCGTTCCGCAACACCGGCCGGATCACGTCGCTGATGGAATCGGGCAAGCTCTACACCGACCTTGGACTGGCGCCGCTCGAAGCCGAACATGACCGCGTGATGATCTGTGGCGGTCCGCACATGCTGGCCGACGTGAAGCAGCACCTGATCGACCGCAGCTTCACCGAAGGCAATCACGGCGAGCCCGGCCAGTTCGTGGTGGAAAAGGCCTTCGTAGACAAGTAAGGCGAGAGGGTCGGCAGCCCGCTCCCGCGGGCCGTTTCTGGAGAGCCGCGATGAGCCCGTTTCCCGCCGCCGCCCCGCATCCGGCCCCGACCCGCTTCGTGTGGGAGGATCCTCTGATGCTCGAGGATCAGCTCACCGAAGACGAACGCATGATCCGCGACGCGGCTCGCGCCTATGCGCAGGAAGAGCTGCAGCCGCGTATCGTCGAGGCTTATGCCAACGAGACGGTCGAACCCGGGCTGTTTCGCGAAATGGGCGCGCGCGGCCTGTTGGGCGTCACCATCCCGGAAATCTACGGCGGCGCCGAAGCGTCCTATGTGGCCTATGGGCTGGTGGCCCGCGAGGTCGAGCGGGTCGATTCCGGCTATCGCTCGATGATGAGCGTGCAGTCGTCGCTCGTCATGTACCCGATCTATGCCTATGGCGATGAAAGCCAGCGCAAAACCTACCTTCCCAAGCTCGCGTCGGGCGAATGGATCGGCTGCTTCGGCCTGACCGAGCCCGATGCCGGCTCCGATCCCGCCGGCATGCGGACCCGGGCCGAGAAGATCTCCGGCGGCTACCGGATCACCGGGGCCAAGATGTGGATCTCCAACGCGCCCATCGCGGATGTCTTCGTGGTCTGGGCCAAGTCGCAGGCCCATGACGACGCCATCCGGGGCTTCGTGCTGCGCAAGGGAACGGCCGGGCTCACGGCCCCGAAGATCGGCGGCAAGCTGAGCCTGCGCGCCTCGGTCACGGGCGAGATCGTCATGGACGGTGTCGAGGTGGGCGAGGACGCGTTGCTGCCCAACGTGTCGGGGCTGAAGGGGCCCTTCGGCTGTCTCAACCGGGCGCGCTATGGCATTTCATGGGGAGCGTTGGGCGCAGCCGAGGATTGCTGGCATCGCGCCCGCGCCTATACGCTCGATCGCAAGCAGTTCGGCCGGCCGCTGGCCCAAACGCAGCTGGTGCAGAAGAAGCTCGCCGACATGCAGACCAGCATCGCGCTCGGACTGCAAGCGTCGCTGCGGGTCGGGCGGCTGTTCGACGAGGGTCGCATGGCCTCCGAGATGATCAGCCTCGTCAAGCGCAACAATTGCGGCGTGGCGCTCGACATCGCCCGCACGGCCCGCGACATGCACGGCGGCAATGGCATCATGGGCGAATACCACGTCATGCGGCACGCCCAGAACCTCGAGACGGTGAATACCTACGAGGGGACGCATGACGTGCATGCGCTGATCCTCGGGCGAGCCCAGACGGGATTGCAGGCGTTTTTCTGAGCGCCGCCGTGACGGCTCCGAAGCCTCTCGCCGGCCTCAAGGTCCTTGAGCTGGCCCGCATCCTGGCCGGGCCCTGGATCGGTCAGGTGCTGGCCGATCTCGGGGCCGACGTGGTCAAAGTGGAGCGGCCCGACCAGGGTGACGATACGCGGAGCTGGGGGCCGCCCTTCGTGGCGGGGCGGGATGGCAACCACCTGTCGGCCGCTTACTTTCATGCGGCCAATCGGGGCAAACGCTCGGTGGCGATGGATTTCGAGACCTCGGAAGGGCGCGAGACCGTGCGCGGCCTCGCCCGACACGCCGATGTCGTGATCGAGAACTTCAAGGTCGGCGGCCTCAGGAAGTATGGCCTCGACCATGCCAGCCTCGCGGCGCTCAACCCGCGGCTGGTGACCTGTTCGGTAACGGGGTTCGGCCAGAACGGGCCTTATGCGGCCCGGGCCGGGTACGACTTCATGATCCAGGGCATGGGCGGCCTGATGGACCTGACGGGCGTCCCCGACGGCGAACCGCAGAAGGTCGGGGTCGCCTTCGCCGACATCTTCACCGGCGTTTACGGCACGATCGGCATTCTGGCTGCGCTGCGGCGCAGGGATGCGACGGGGCAGGGCGGCCACGTCGACATGGCGCTGCTCGACACCCAGGTCGGCGTCCTGGCGAACCAAGCCATGAACTACCTCGTGTCCGGCCGGGCCCCGACCCGCATGGGCAACGCCCATCCGAACATCGTGCCCTATCAGATCTTCCCGGTCAGCGATGGGCATGTGATCGTCGCGGTCGGCAACGACGGCCAGTTCGGCCGCTTCTGCGGCATGTTGGGTCGCCCCGACCTGGCAGCCGACCCGCGGTTCGCCAGCAACCCGCTGCGTGTGGCCAACCGCAGCACGCTGGTGCCGCTGCTGACCGGCCTCACCATCACCCACTCGCGCGATGGACTGCTGGCGGCGCTCGAGCGCGAAGGCGTGCCGTGCGGACCGATCAACAGCGTGGCCGACGTATTCGCCGATCCGCAGGTTGTGGCACGCGGCCTTCGGGTCGACCTGCCAGCCCCGGAGGCGGAAGCCGGCACCATCCCAGGCGTGGCGTCGCCGATCGTCCTCGACGGCATCCGCATGGTGGCGCCGACGCCATCGCCCCGGCTCGGTGCCGACACGACGGCCGTGCTGGCCGATCCTGCCTGGACGGGTCCGCTTACCTGAAGCCGCCGTTGGTGGTGCCGACGTAGCCGCCGCTGAACCCGTAATTGCTGCTCGACGGCCGGACCACCGCATTGTCGAGCGCAGGGCGCTCCCCATTGGGGCCGGCACAGCCTGCGAGCCACAGGCTGGCCGTGACGGCCAGCATGGCAGTGACAAAACGAACGCGCATCAGCATATGTCCGCTCGAGCCTCGACGAAGCTGTCGCGCCGGTAGCCTTGCGCGAAGAGCAGCGACGTGAGGTCGGTTCTGTCGAGGCGGGCCGCCGCCGCGGCTGCGACCGCCGGTTTGGCCCGGAACGCCACGCCGAGCCCGGCCGCGCCGATCATCGCGAGGTCGTTGGCGCCGTCGCCCACCGCCATCGTGTCGTGCGCCGCGAGACGGAGGCGGTCGCGCAACTCGATCAAGGTGGCGAGCTTGGCGGCTTGTCCGAGGATCGGCTCGCCGACGTGGCCCGTCAGCCGTCCGTCGTCGGCCAAGAGCGCGTTGCCGCGGTTCTCGTCGAAGCCGAGGCGAGCCGCGATCGGCCCGGTGAACAGGGTGAAGCCGCCCGACACGAGGCATGCGTAGGTGCCATGGGCTCGCATGGTGCGCAGCAGCGTGGCGCCGCCCGGCGTCAGCGTCAGGCGCGACGCGATAATCTCATCGACGATGCCGACCGGCAGGCCCGCCAACAGGCCGACGCGCTCGCGCAATGCCGGCTCGAAGGCGAGTTCGCCCCGCATGGCCCGCTCGGTGATGGCTGCGACCTGGGGCTTCAGTCCGGCGTAATCGGCCAGTTCGTCGATGCACTCCTGGCCGATCATGGTGGAATCCATGTCGGCCAGGAACAAGCGCTTGCGACGCCCCGCCCGGGGTTGCAGCACGGCATCGAAACGCCCACCCGCATCAACCCACGCCGCCAGTGTGGCCCTCAATTCCGGCAGGCGCTCCGGCTCCGCCGCGAACGGCACGTCGACGGCGCGATCGGGGTCGATCCACACCGGAGTTCCGGCGGCCGGCAGCAGGTCGGCCACTTGCGCGATCGCATGGGCCAGTTCCCCATCGGGCGCGGGCGCGATAAGGGTCGCCACGAAGGGCTCGATACGGGACGACATGGGCGGCGATACGATTCCGGCAAAACGAGCCATCCTCATCGCAGGCCCGACCGCCAGCGGCAAGTCGGCCCTGGCGGTCGCGGTGGCGGAGCGCCTCGGCGGCACCGTTGTGAATGCGGACGCGATGCAGGTCTACCGCGACCTTCGCATCCTGACAGCGCGGCCTTCGGAGGCCGAGATGGCGCAGGTGCCGCATCGGTTGTTCGGTCATGTCGATGCGGCCGAGGCTTATTCGGTCGGCCGCTGGCTCGCCGATGTGGCTCTGCTTCTCGAAGAGGTGGAACAAAAGGGCAGGGTACCGGTGCTGGTCGGCGGCACCGGGCTGTACCTGAAGGCGCTCACGCGCGGCCTGTCCCCCATGCCGGCCGTGCCACCCGATCTGCGCGATCGCCTGCGCCTGGACGCTGAAACGACGCCGCCGGCAGCGTTGCACGCGCGGCTCGCGGCCTGCGACCCGGGCATGGCGGCGCGCCTCAGGCCAACGGACCCGCAACGCATCCTGCGGGCGCTGGAGGTGTTCGAGGCGACCGGGCGTTCGCTGCTGAGCTTTCAGGCCATCAGCGAACCGCCGTTGCTGCCCGCAACCTACGTCACTGGGATCTTCCTGGCGCCAACCCGGGTGGCGTCCAACGCCGCCATCGATCGGCGCTTCGATGCCATGATGGCCGCGGGGGCGCTCGACGAAGTTGCGGCTTTGTCAGCTCGCCGGCTCGATCCCTCGCTGCCGGCGATGCGGGCGCTCGGCGTGCCCCACCTCATCTTGGCCCACGAGGCGGCGATGGGTCTGCGCGAAGCCGTTGAGGCCGCCAAGCTGGCCACCCGCCAATATGCGAAGCGGCAATCCACCTTCGTCCGCCACCAACTGCCGGATCTGGATTGGGTGCCGCCAGAAGCAGGGTTCGACGCGGTGATGTCCCGCTGGATGCGGGGCGTCGCTCAATAAGCCGAAAGGCGACGCCGGCTGGAGATCATGCCCTCACGGTCTGCCTGGGCCATCACGGCGATCAGCCGCGGATAAGCGGCAAGCGGGGCCTGCCAACGGGCGCGGCCCGTAGCCCTGCTGCCCACCAGGCTCATCTGCCGGCTGGCGGAGGTGAGCGCCAAGGACAGGCACTGATTAACAACGCTGCTCAACATATCGAGACCTCCGTTGGGATGAAAATTAACCGATTTGGAGCGCATTGTTGCCATCGATCTGAAGAAATGGTTACCGCGGCTCAGTAACGTATCGGATTGACACAGGTTTCCTGTTGGTTGGCCGGATTTGCTGGGTGATCAGTGGTGGAACAGCGTCATCTGGATCACCGTCAGGGCGATCTCGAAGACGATCAGCACCACGATGGTGGCCTCGAGCCGCGTCGCGCGATCGGCCTCGATCACATCCGTCAGGGCATGGGCGGTCTCGACGATGACGTCGAGCTTGCGCTTAAGCGTGCGGGTGCGCTCCTGCAATTCGTATTCGTCCTCGACCCGGGCATAAAGCCGTTCGAGGTCGGGGCGGTCCCACAACACGTCGGGTTTCTCTTCCACGGCGACCCGGCCGGCCACGCGGTGCTGCACCAGCAGGGCCTGGCCAATCAGCATCAGCATGGTGCGGCGTGTGCCCGGCGGCCGCCCGGTGCGGCTCAACCCGGCCGCGAAGGGCTCGATGACATCGAGCACGCCATTCACCTCCCGCTCGTCGCGCCCGAGCGAGACACTTTTGGCGAGGCCGTCGGCCACCACCAGCAACCGTTGCGGCGACAGGTCCCGCATGCCGATCGGGCCGCCGGGCGAGATGCGGTCGTCGCCGTCGGCAGACACCTCCAGGACGGCGGTTTCATCATCGACGCGATCGCGCTCGCCCGACACCCGGGCCTTGATCTGTCGGATGAAATCGTCTTCCTCGACGGGTGACAGGCCGACCAGCACCGCCACGCCGAACCTGTACAACGCCACGAAGCCCGAAGTGCCGACATGAAAGGCAAGAGGCGTCGAGGAGATCGTATCGGGGCGCTCGAGCCCATGGGCGTCGAGGCGGGCGCCGAGCGCCAGCGCACGCGCCGTCACCCGCATCGGGGTTTGTCGAGCAGGAACGGGCGGCGTGTCGGACATGCGGTGGCTTGATCGTGTTGGTTTTTCAGGAAACGTGGTGCGAGGCTTGGGTCACCCTGGCCCCAGGGTCAACCGTCGGCGTCGGGCCCGGACGATAAAGCGGGATTTGCATCGCATTTGAACGATCGTTTGCAGGCCCCTGAAGGAGGTTATGGGGCTTCTGGGGCGACCTTCTTCGACCCGAGAGAACGAGCATGCAGACCCGCATCGTGAGTTCGGAATTCACGCGCCTGTCCAGGCTCTACCGGTGCGGCGTGCTGGACACCCCGTCCGATCCGGCCTTCGATGGCGTGCTGGCCGATCTCGCCCAGGCCTGCGAGGCACCGATTGCCCAATTGGTGTTTGCGGATGCGCGCCGCTTCTGGGCCAAGGCCGGCGTCGGCGCGATCGACCCCGAAAGCCCGCGTGAGCGCGGCCTGCTGGAGCGCATGGTGACGGGCGGACCCGCCTTCATGCATGACGACGGCCAAAGCCCGCCCGAGGACCAGGATTCTGCGCTGCCGGGCGTGCCACCGGTGCGCAGCTTTGCCGGCCTGCGGATCGTCAGCCCAGAGGACGAGGTGCTGGGCGTCCTTTATGTGGCGGATCGGGTTCCTCGGTCGTTCGCGGCCGCGGCGGAGCGGCTCGCCGCGGCCGCGCTCGCCATCGAGGCGCTTCTGACGCAAGGCCGTCGTGCCCGGCAGGACGGGAGCACCGGCGCGCTCGACCATGACGCCTTTCTGGATCAATCGCGTCGCTTGATGGCGGTGAGCCGCCCTGGCCGGCAGTGGGTCAGCCTTGTCACGCTCGACCTCGCACCATTGCGGGCCGCCCTCGAGGAGCGGAGCCGTGGGCTCGGCAGCCTCGCGCTCCGCCAGATGGCCGACCTCGGCCGCACCCAGGTGCGCCAGCGCGATTGTTTCGGCCGCACCGGCGCGGACAGCTTTGCGATACTGCTCACCGACACAGCCGAAGCCGGTGCCCGGGTGCTGTCCGATCGCCTGGCCCGTCGCCTCGAGCAGGGGTGGGGTCAGGCGGGTTTGGGCCTGTCGGGCCTGACCCTGGGGCTGGCCTCCGCCAAGCCCACCGGCATCCCCGGTGAACTCGACATACTGTTGAGCCGCGCCGCCGCGGACGC
The DNA here is from genome assembly GCF_033947565.1 of Lichenihabitans sp. Uapishka_5. Classification (NCBI taxonomy): domain Bacteria; kingdom Pseudomonadati; phylum Pseudomonadota; class Alphaproteobacteria; order Hyphomicrobiales; family Lichenihabitantaceae; genus Lichenihabitans; species Lichenihabitans sp. Uapishka_5. Next base: position 137,510 of record NZ_JARPVX010000003.1, on the reverse strand, counting down.
CCGTGTGGTGTCGGCCGCGCCGCCGGCTGTGCCGCGCGTGGCCTGAGGCCACGGCTTCAGCCGATGGTCATCAGGCTGGCGTTGCCCCCAGCCGCCGCCGTGTTGGTGCTGATCACGACCTCTTCGAGCAACCGCTCCAGCGGAAAGGCTTCGCGCCCCGCCAGCAGGCCGTCGCCCTGGACGCCATAAACCGGCACGACGGCGCCATCACGCGCCGCCATCTCCCCGTTGGTGGCCAGCAGGGCGTCACCGTCCCCCTCGAACAGGACGGCCGCGATGTCGTCCGCGTCGTCCTCGATCAACGAGGCCCGCAACGCGGGCGGCAGGGTGGACAGTTGGTCCAGCAATCCCTGCGGCGCCTCGATCTTGATGGTGTTGCCCGTCACGAGGCAGGACGCCAGGGCGGCCGCGAGACCGGCCTCGGAGCGGACGCGCGCCAAAATCAGGCCGCTCGGCTTCGTCCCATACAGGTTCACCTCGCCGACCGGGCCAGGCAGGCTGACGCGCTCGAGCCTGTGGGACGCTGCCCCGATCGTCTCGACCATGCGAGCCTCGGCGATCTGGCCGCGCTTCTGGAGCCAATGGGCATAGGAGCCCACCGCGCCCCCAACCGGGGTGCTGGCAACCGGCCCCGTTTCCGCCGGTGCAACCTGGACAAGGCGCTTCACATAAAGCGGGCCACCTGCCTTGGGGCCCGTCCCCGACAGGCCGTTGCCGCCGAACGGCTGCACGCCCACCACGGCGCCGACGATGTTGCGGTTGATGTAGATATTGCCGGCCCCGACCCGGGCCGTCACATGGGCGATGGTCTCATCAAGCCGGGTGTGAAGCCCGAAGGTCAGGCCGAAGCCCGTGGCCCGGATGGCATCCAGCACGCCGTCGAGGTCCTGCCGGCGATAGCGCACCACATGCAGCACCGGGCCGAAGACTTCGCGGGTGAGGTCGGCCACGTGATCGAGCTCGATCAGCGTCGGCGCCACGAAGGTGCCGGCCCCGCAAGCATCCGGCAGCGTGGCGGCATGCACCGGCCAACCCTTGGCCCGTGCGGCTTCGATATGGGCCAGGATGCCGTCGCGCGCGTCCGCCGAGATGACCGGCCCGACATCGGTCGCCAATCGATCCGGATTGCCGGTCGCGAGCTCCGCCATGGCGCCCTTCAACATCGCCAGGGTGCGGTCCGCGATATCCTCCTGCAGGCACAACAACCGCAGCGCCGAACAACGTTGCCCGGCGGAGTCAAAGGCCGAGGACAGCACGTCGGCCACCACCTGTTCGGCCAGCGCGGACGAATCCACCACCATGGCGTTGAGGCCGCCGGTTTCGGCCACGAAGGGGATGGTGTGGCCGTCGGGGCTGAGCCGGGTGGCGAGCCCGCGCTGGATCAGGCGTGCCACATCGGTCGAGCCGGTGAACAACACGCCGCGGCAGCGTCGGTCGGCCACGAGGCTCGCCCCGACAGCGCCGGCGCCAGGCAGCAACTGGATGGCGGCCGGCGGCACGCCCGCCTCGCGCAGCATCTCGACCGCCCGTGCGGCCACCAGCGGCGTTTCCTCGGCCGGCTTCGCCAACACGGGATTGCCGGCCGCAAGGGCAGCCGCCACCTGGCCGGTGAAGATCGCCAGTGGAAAATTCCACGGGCTGATGCAGACCACCGGGCCAAGCGGGCGCTCATGAGCGTTGGCAAAATCCCGCTCGGCCTGGCCGGCGTAATAGCGGAGGAAATCCACGGCCTCGCGCACCTCCGCGATGGCATTGGCGAAGGATTTGCCGGCCTCGCGCACCAGCAGGCCGATCAGGGCCGGCATGCGGCCTTCCATGATGTCGGCCGCCCGGCGCAGGCAGGCGGCCCGCGCCCCCACCGGGGTGGCGTGCCAGATGCCGGCCGCGCCTTCGGCCGCCGCAAAAGCGCGGTCGGCCTCCTCGGCTGTTGCCTCGATCACCACGCCGACGATGTCGAAGCGGTCAGCCGGATTGCGAACCGGCTCGGCCGGGCGGTCGGGGGCAGGGTCGTGACCCAGCAGGGGCGCGGCCTGCCACGGCGATGCGGTTCCTGCCATCAGCGTTCCGGCGAGGGCCGCCAGGCGCTGCTCGTTCGACAGGTCGAGCCCCGCCGCATTCGGCCGCTCGGCGCCGAACAGGTCGCGTGGCGCGGCGATCTTCGGATGCGGGGCGCCAACCACCTCCATGGCTTCCGCCACCCCGACCGGGTCGGCCACGAGGTCGTCGATCGACACCGACGGGTCGGCGATGCGATTGACGAAGGAGGTGTTGGCGCCGTTCTCCAGCAGGCGGCGCACCAGATAAGCTAAGAGCGTTTCGTGGGTGCCGACGGGTGCGTAGATGCGGCAGGGGCGGTTCAGCTTCTCGCGGCCCACCACCTCGTCGTAAAGCGGTTCGCCCATGCCGTGCAGGCACTGGAACTCGTATTGGCCGAGGTAGAAGTTCTCGCCCGCCGCAGCGTGAATGGCCGCCAGCGTCTGGGCGTTGTGGGTGGCGAATTGCGGGAACACGGCATCCGGCGCCTTCAGCAGCTTGCGGGCGCAGGCCAGATACGACAGGTCCGTGTAGAGCTTCCGCGTGTAGACTGGGAAGCCTTCGAGCCCGTCCACCTGGGCGCGCTTGATCTCGCTGTCCCAATAGGCGCCCTTCACCAGCCGGATCATCAGCCGGTGGCTCGAGCGGCGCGCCAGATCGACGATGAAGTCGAGCACGAAGGGCGCGCGCTTTTGATAGGCCTGCACCACGAAACCGATGCCGTTCCAGCCGCTTAGCTCGGGCGCGAAACACAGGGCCTCCAACAGGTCGAGCGACAGTTCCAGCCGGTCGGCCTCCTCGGCGTCGATGTTGAGGCCGATGTCGTAGCGGCGCGCCAGAACAGCGAGGCCGAGTACGCGCGGCAGCAGCTCGGTCATTACCCGGTCGCGCTGAGCCCGGGAATAGCGCGGGTGCAGTGCCGACAGCTTGATCGAGATGCCGGGCCCCTCATAGATGCCGCGCCCGTGCGAGGCGGCCCCGATGGCGTGGATGGCCTGCTCGTAATCGCGGCAATAGCGGTCGGCGTCGGCGGCCGTCGTGGCGGCCTCGCCCAGCATGTCATAGGAATACCGGAAGCCGCGCCCTTCATGCTTGCGGCTGTTGGCCAGCGCTTCGCCGATGGTCTGGCCGGTGACGAATTGCTCGCCCATCATCCGCATGGCGAGATCGGTGCCGCGCCGGATCAGCGGCTCGCCGCCCTTGCCGATCAGCCGCGTCAAAGCCGTGCCGAGGCCCGCCTCGCTGGCGGTCGCGGTGAGCTTGCCGGTGACCACGAGGCCCCAGGTTGCGGCATTGACGAAGACCGACGGGCTTTGGCCAACGTGGCTGGTCCAGTCGCCGAGCGCGATCTTGTCGCGGATCAGCGCATCGCGCGTGGTGCGGTCGGGAATGCGCAGCAGCGCCTCGGCCAGGCACATCAGCGCCACGCCTTCCTGACTCGAAAGCGAATATTCCTGCAGCAGGCCTTCGACGCCGCCGCGCCTCGTCTTCGCCCGCAGGTCGGCCACCAGCTTGCGGGCCGTCCCATCGGCCTTGCTGGCGAGCCCCGGAGGCAGGCGCGCTTCGGCACACAACAACGGCACGGATTCCGGCTCGGGCGTGCGATAAGCGGCCGTGATCTTGGCCCTGAGGACGCTCTGCGGCTGCAGGTCCTGCACGAAGTCCAGGAAGGGTCGGGATCGATGGGTGGCACCGTTCCCGCCGGTTGGGTTGCGCCCCGTCGTGCCGTCCTCCCAGGCCTCGACGGTCGACACGATCGACTGTTTGATCAAGCCGTGTGGGGTGAGACCGGCGGTCTGCGCGGCAGATTTGAGACGCGCCCTGAGGTCGTCGTCGACCTTGACCCCGATCGTCGTGCTCGCCATCGCCACCCTCACTCGCTCGTGTAGGCGCAACCCGTTAGCAGAAAACGTCGCAACCCGCAATTTGCCGAAAACGCCGGGGCGCTCGAAGGCGCTCGCCCGATTCGGGTGGCTCTCGGTTGACCGAACCATCCACACTTGTTTAATTTTCTGCCCACATCCGGGCACAGTTCCTGTGCAGAAGCGCCTCTCAGAGGGCGTAGCGAGGGAGCAGTATAGTGACGGCACGACTGGCGATCGGCTCGGTCTCGACCCTGGCGCTCGGGGCGCTCCTGTTCGGATCGGCGTCCTATTGGATGCATCGCGGCACCGCCCAAGCGACGCCCTGGGGCGCCATCTCAACCCCAGTGGTCGGCACCTCCGGCGAGGCTTCGAGCCAGGACGACAAGGCCAAGCTGCTGCGGCTTGCTGCGCTGAAATCGGGTGCCGAGGCCGCACCCGCTTCGGCTCCGGCGCCCGCAGCCAGCGAGCCTGTGGCGCCCGTTCAGCCCATGGCGCTTGTCGATCCTGCGCCGGCCGCGATCGTGCCCGAGCCGGCACCGGCTGCCGTGGACCCAACTCCCGCCAAGGCCGCGAGTGACCAGCAGGTCGCGCTCGTGGAAGACGCGACCCCAGCGCCCGACGGCGCGGCGAAATCGGGGCTGATCAACATTAACACGGCATCGGCCAGCGTGCTGGATCACCTGCCCGGGGCAGGGCGGATCGGCCATACGATCGTCAGCCATCGGCCCTATCGGTCGGTGAAGGACCTCATCAACAAGCGCGTTCTGCGCTTGAGCGATTTTCAGAAGATCCAGTCGCGCGTCAGCGTCGACTAGGCGGGCAGCCTCGTCCGGCTGCCAATCTCCTACAGGTTGCGCGACCGGGTTTCCGACATGCTGAGCACGGCCAGGAAGCTGATCAGGGCCGCCACCGAGATGTAATTGCCGACCCACGGCAGCCCGCCATGCTGCGATAGCACCTGGGCGATCGACGGTGCCAGCGAAGCCCCCAAAATGCCGCCGAGGTTATAGGCCGTCGAGGCTCCCGTGTAGCGAACCCGGGTGGGAAACAGCTCCGGCAGCAGGGCCCCCATCGGCGCAAAGGTGAAGCCCATCAGCGCCAGTTCCATCGACAAGAACACCAACGTCTTGAACGGGTCGCCGCTGCCAAGCAGGCGCGGCAGGCCGAGGCCCGACAAGGCCGCCGCGGCGCAGCCGGCAAGCAACACTGGCCGGCGTCCGAGCCTGTCGGCCAGCAGTGCCGAGATCGGCGTCGCCAGGGCCATGAACAACACTGCGATGCAGAGTAGCCCGAGGAAGTCGAGCTTGGGGATGTGTCCGACGCTGGTGCCGTAGCCGAGCGCGAAGACGGTCGACATGTAGAACAAGGCATAGCACACCACCATGGCGAGCGAGCCCTGGATCAGCGGCACGCCATGGTGCCGCAACACCTCCCAGATCGGCACGCGGGCCCGCTGGCCTTGCTCGGCCGCAGCCACGAAGGCCGGCGTTTCGCTCAAGCTGACCCGGACGTAGAGGCCGACGGCGACCAGCACGGCGCTGGCCAGGAACGGGATGCGCCAGCCGTAGCGCAGGAAATCGCCCTCGCCGAGGGTGAACAGGAGGGCGAGGAAAAAGCCATTCGCCATTAGGAATCCCAACGGCGGCCCGAGTTGGGGAAACATGCCGAACCAGGCGCGTTGCCGCTTCGGCGCGTTTTCGGTGGCGATCAGCGCCGCGCCGCCCCATTCGCCGCCGAGGCCGATGCCCTGCAGTAGGCGGAGCAGGCATAACAGGATCGGTGCCGCGACGCCGGCCTGTGCGTAACCCGGCAGGGCACCGATCAAGGTCGTGGCCACCCCCATCACCAGCATCGAGCCCACCAGCGTCGATTTGCGGCCGACACGGTCGCCGAAATGGCCGAACAGCACCGAACCGATCGGCCGCGCCATGAAGGCGATGCCGAAGGTCAGGAAGGCGCTGAGCGCCTGTAGGGCAGGGTCGCCGCCCGGAAAGAAGGTGCTGCCGACCACCAGCGCCGCGGCCGTGCCGTAGATGTAGAAGTCGTAGAACTCGATCGTCGTGCCCACGAGGCTCGCCAGCATGATGCGACTCGTGGCCGGTCGGGTCTGGCTGGTTTGGCGGCTTTCCGAACCCATTGCGGACGCGTCTCCCCTGATACTGCTTCTTTTTTGGCCGGTATGAGACGGCTCCCTAGCGGCTAAGCGGAGCGTCGGGGCCGCGTCAAGCCACCTTTGATGCGTGTCAGGCAGGCGACATGGCGCGGAAGGCCTCGGTGGCTTCCGCGTCTGCCGAAAGCTGAGTCAGATGGGGATGATCGGCCGCCGCAAGTCGGCCGGGTAGGGTGTCGGTCGTGAAGCGCCAAGCAATGGCTGCGGTGATGTCGGCTTGCATCAAGCGGGGGCCGGACAGCCAGGGTGTCGTGCACACGACAGCCTCGTCGAGCAAGTGGTAGGCGGCCACGAGCTGATCGCCGATGCGCCCCAGCCAGGGTTCATGTCGTTTCGCGGCCGGCCGAAGCTTTTCTTCGACAACGATCTGGAAGGTTTTTTCGCAAGCCGCCAGCGCCAGCCCGATGATGCGTTGGTGTCGCGCGAAGACCTTGGGATCCTGCGGCGCAAGCCTCAGGTCTGGCGCCGCCATGCGCTCGACCACCTCGAGGATCAGCGTCGAATCGAGCAGCACCGTCCCGTCGTCCAGGACGAGCGTCGGCGCTTTAACGACAGGGTTGATGTCCGCAAAGGTCGGGTAGTCGCCGAAGACCGACAGGTTTTCGTGGACGAACGCCAGCCCTTGCAGGTGTAGCGACACGGCCACGCGGCGCACGAAGGGAGAGTCGAGCTTGCCGATCAAGCGCATGGTCATGCTCTTTTCCGTGAATCACGAAATCGCAGGGATATGATATCGCCGGATGCGACAGGCTGCCTCACTATCGTGATCAAGGCTGCGCCCAAGCGCAATGCCGCGTCGAACCTGGAATCAGAGCCATGTTGACCAACGTTCCGAGTTTCGACCGCATCGGCGAGGAGAACGCCTTTGCGGTGCTGGCCCGCGCCACGGAGCTGACGCGGCAGGGCCGAGACATCATCAATCTGGGGATCGGTCAGCCCGACTTCCCGACCCCACCCCATATTGTCGAGGCCGCCGTCAAGGCGTTGCGCGACGGCCATCACGGTTACACGCCAGCCACGGGGCTCCTGCCCTTGCGCGAAGCCGTCGCGGCAGACCTGCATCGGCGCCATGCCGTTGAGGTGTCGCCCGAGCGGGTGATGATCGTGCCGGGCGGCAAGGTGACCATGTTCATGGCCATCCTGATGTTCGGCGAGCCCGGCGCCGAAATTCTTTACCCGGACCCTGGCTTCCCGATCTACCGGTCGATGATCGAGTTCACGGGGGCGACACCGGTCCCGACCCCGATCCGGGAGGCCAATGGCTTCGCGGTTTCGGCCGAGGACATCCTCGGCCTCATCACCCCGCGGACGCGGCTGCTCATCGTCAACTCCCCCGCCAACCCCACCGGCGGTGTGACGCCGGCGGCCGAGATCGACCGCTTGGTGGCGGGACTTGCCCGGCACCCGCAGGTGGCGGTGATGTCGGACGAAATTTACGGTCAGATGACCTATGACGGGCTTCAGCACCGCTCGCTCCTGTCCTATCCTGAGCTCCGCGACCGTTTGATCCTGCTCGATGGCTGGTCGAAGACTTATGCGATGACGGGGTGGCGGCTCGGCTATGGCGTTTGGCCGGACGGGCTTTACGACAAGGCCCGCAAGCTCGTCGTCAACTCCTTTTCCTGCACCAATGCCCCCACCCAGTTTGCCGGAATGGCGGCCCTCGAAGGTCCGCAGGATGCTGTGGCCCGCATGATGGACAGTTTCGACGCGCGCCGGCGCCTCGTCACCGACGGGCTGAACGCCCTGCCGGGCGTCTCGGCCCAGACCCCGAAAGGCGCCTTCTATGCCTTCCCGAACATCGCCGCGACGGGGTGGCGCAGCAAGCCGCTCGCCCGAGCCCTGCTGGAGGACGCCGGCGTGGCGACCATCGGGGGCCCTGATTTCGGCATTCACGGCGAAGGCTATCTTCGGCTCAGCTACGCCAACTCGGCCGACAACATCCGCTTGGCGCTCGATCGCATCGCGGCCTTCCTCGCCCGCGCAATGCCGCCGACCGGGAAAGCCTCAGATTAGCCGAACTCGCGGGCCATGCCGGCCCCTGGTGAAGCCGGGAAGATGCGCGACCGCATGGTGTTGAAGCGAGGCGCTTGGCGCGTGCGGGCTTGGGGCTTGGGGTGCGCAGCCGCGATCTGCCTGGTCAGTCAAGGTGCTGTGGCCCACCCGCACGTGTTCGTCACGGCCCGGCAAGCGGTGGTGTTCGGCCCCGACGGCAAGGTCACCGGAGTGCAGGCGGCCTGGACCTTCGATGACATGTACTCGGCCTTTGCGATCCAGGGGCTCGGCGACCCGGCCAAGGTCCTGACCCGGCAGGATCTCGCGCCCTTGGCCAAGACCAATGTCGACTCCCTGGCGGAGTTCGGCTGGTTCACCGTGGCGAAAACGGGCGGCAAGTCGCAGCCCTTCGCGTACCCTGTCGACTATTGGCTTGACGAAAGCGCCGACAAGCTGATCACGCTGCATTTCACCTTGCCGCTGAAGGTGCCGATCGCGACCGGCCCGTTCTTCAACCTCCAGGTCTACGATCCGACCTATTTCGTCGCCTTCGAATTTGCCGACAAGGACCCCGTGACGCTTGTCGGGGCTCCTCCGGGCTGTTCGGTGACGGTCAGTAAGCCGAAGCCGCTCGACAACACGGACAACCAGAAACTGTCCGAAGCCTTCTTCAGCAACATGTCGCCCGGCATGGACTTCGGCATCAAGCTCGCGAGCCGGGCCATCGTGGCCTGCCCGTGAGTGGTCTATTAGCCGGGGAGCGTCGCATCAGCGTCGCAGTGGCGTGGTTCCTGCTGGCCGTGACGCCGGCCCTGGCGCAGGCCCATAACCCGTTCAGCGTCGGCATCTCGGAAGGCGGCGGCAGCGCCACGGGGATCACCGGATGGCTGCTGGCGCAACAGGGCTGGCTTGAACATCAGTTGTCGCTCGGCGTGCGGGCAGCCCGGCTCGGCGGCGGCCTATGGCCGCTCGTCGGCATGGGCTTCGTGTACGGCGTCTTCCATGCGGCGGGGCCGGGGCACGGCAAGGCGGTGCTGAGCTCCTATATGGTAGCGAACGAGCGGGCTTTGCGGCGCGGCATCGGGCTGTCCTTTGCGGCCGCGCTGCTGCAGGGGCTGGTCGCGATCGCCTTGATCGGCGTCATGACGCTTGTGCTGCACGCTACGGCCCAACGCATGAAGGATGCCGCCAGTCTGATCGAAACGGCGAGTTTCCTCGCCATTGTGGCGCTCGGGCTCAGCCTCGTTTGGCGCAAGGGACTGGCCCTGCGCCGGACCTGGCGGGCGACGCGGGATCCCTGGGCGCGCTTCGGCGGCGGGTCTCGATCCGCCGCACCCGCGATGGCCTTTGCGGGCCCTGCGGTGACGAGCCTCGGCGGAAACCGTGGCGCCATCGTCAGCCGCTTTGCCTGCGACGCGGCCGAGGTGGCGCATCCTGCCGATTGCACCCATTGCCACGGACCCGATCCACGCAGCTTGACTGACCAAAGCATCGATTGGCGAGCCGCCGGCGCGACCATGTTGGCCGCCGGGCTGCGGCCTTGCTCGGGCGCCATCCTGGTGCTGGTCTTCGCCTTTGCGCAGGGCGTGTTCCCGGCCGGGGTGCTGGCCGTCTTGGCCATGTCGTTCGGCGTCGCCTTGACGACGGCCGCGCTGGCCAGCACGGCCGTTCTGTTCAAGGCCACGGCGACGCGGCTTATCGGGCGACGCTCGCCCTGGGCGGCGCTGGTGGGCGCGGGCGTCGAGCTCCTGGCCGCCGGCGTGGTGTTGTTGGCGGGTATTCTGTTGCTGGCCGGCCAGGCGGCGTCGATCGGTGCGACTTGACGCTCCGGGGCGGAATGGCTTTACCCACCCGACACCGTCTTCGATGGGGCGGGTGTGTCGTGGATGTGGGCCAGGCGGGCTGCGACGGGCACCCGATCCCGCCGTGCCCTGCGAGTCCGCATGTCTTCCTCCTCCTACGACGTCCTCTGCCTCGGCAATGCCATTGTGGACGTCATTTGCCGCGTCGATGACGCCCTTTTGGCCACCGAAAGCATCACCAAGGGGTCGATGACCCTGATCGACGGCGCCCGCGCCGAAGCGCTGTATGGCGTGATGACGGATGTGGCGGTGGTATCGGGAGGCTCCGCGGCCAACACCGCAGTCGGCGTCGCCAGTTTCGGCGGACGCTCGGCTTTTATCGGCAAAGTGCGCAACGACGCCGTTGGGGACCTCTTCGCGGGTGACCTCCGGCGAACCGGCGTGCATTTCGCCACGCCTGCGGCCGAAGACGGACCTGCGACGGCCCGCTCCTACATTATGGTCACCCCTGATGGGCAGCGGTCGATGAACACGTATCTTGGCGCATGTCAGAATCTGAGCGTCGCCGACGTCGATCCGGAGTTGGTCCGCGGCTCTGCCGTGACCTATCTGGAAGGCTATCTTTGGGATCCGGCAGACGCCAAACTCGCGTTCCGCAAGGCAGCCGAGATCGCCCACGCGGCCGGCCGCAAGGTTGCCATCACGCTGTCCGACAGCTTTTGCGTCGACCGCTACCGGGCAGAGTTCCTGGAACTGATCCGCAGCCGCACGGTGGACATTGTCTTCGCCAACGGTGCGGAGCTGGAAGCCCTCTACGAGACAACGGCGCTCGCGACGGCGATCGACGCGATCCGCCGCGATTGTGGCCTTGCGGTCGTCACCGTCGGGTCCGACGGCGCCCACGTTGTGACGCCCGATTCCACCTACCACGTCCCGGCCTGTCCGATCGCCGATCTGGTCGATACCACGGGGGCGGGGGACCTTTTCGCGGCCGGCTACCTGTTCGGCTTCGCCACGGGTCGCGATCACGAAACAAGTGCGCGGCTCGGGGCGATCGCGGCCGCCGAGGTCATCCAGCATCTCGGGGCGCATCCGCAGGTGCCGCTGATCGAGCGGATCGCCTGAACGCGATCCACAATACGGTTTCCGCGCCACACTTGGGCGGCGCGGAAACAGTGAGTCTACCTACGCGCTAGAACTTGGTTGCATTGCCTGCGGCTTCAATCATTCGGCTCGAAAGCGGCGCGGATCGACTCGCCAAAGCCAAGCTCGCTGGGCGACGGGCCGCGAACGTCCGCGTCGCTGTCGAAATCATCGCTATCGGTGATGTGGCGGCTGGCGTAGCCCGGGCCGAACGCGAGATTGCTTGGCACGCCACCATAACCGACGTAGCTGCTATAGGCATTGCCGTAATTCGGGTTGTTATAGCCGACACCCGGACCGCTGTTCAGATCGCCGTTGTCAAAGGTGCCGCCGAGACCGTCGAACCCATAACCGTAGACACCACCCGTGCGCAAACGCACCGCCTCGTTCCTGGCGGCGCGGCGGGCTGCTTCTCCGTCACCATGAGTCCCGAGGCCGTAGCCGTTGGCGCTGAAGCCGCCCCAGGCGACGACCTCGTTGCCCCCATCCCGATACTCGACGCCTGATCCCTGATGTGCCTTGGTGTGATGCCGGGTGATGGTAAGCTGCCGCTCGTGGCTCGATTGTGCATAGGCCGGCACGGCCGCCGCGCCGAGCAGCGTGACGGAAACGGCGAAACGAAGAACTGTCCTGATCGACATGATGGTATCCGACTGAGGCGGGCGACCGGTTGCGAGCGGCGCGGGAAATGATGTTGTGAACCCAACGTGTCGCCGATGATTCAGTTCATTTGCCGCGCTGACGCGATCCCAGAGGGTGAACGCAAGCTTCATGCGAGGGCCGGCTGCAGCCATCAGCCTGAGGCCATCGAAGGTTCATGGCGCTGCCTGTTTCGTGGCGGTGCACCATGGGATGCCGCCCTTGACCATGCCGAAGGCGTCGCGCTTTAGTTCGACGACCGGGATTCCAAGCGTCGAGGTAAACGTTGAACGACCTCACCTTCGATCCCAAGCTGCGGCGCCTCGATCTGGCGGCGCGGGCAGCCTGGCTTTATTATATCAAGCGTCGCACCCAGGACGAGATCGCGGTCGAGCTGAACGTGTCGCGGCCGAACGCGCAAAGGCTCGTGGCTCTGGCGCTCAGCGAAGGGCTGGTGCGTATCCGCATCGACCATCCGCTGACGAAAAGCATCGAGCTTGGCGAACGCGTGCGGGAACGCTTCGAGCTGACCTTCTGCGACGTGGCGCCGAGCGGCGCCCGCGGCAACGATGCGCCTTCCGGCGTCGCTCACCGGGCGGCAGAGCTGCTGGAAAATTTCTTGTCTCCCAAGACGCCTCAGGTTTTGGCCTTCGGCACCGGCCGGACGCTGCGCGAAGCCGCGCGCCTCGTCAGCACCATGTCGCGACCGGACCACAAGATCGTGTCGGTCGTGGGCAACCTGTCCCGAGACGGGCGGGCCAGCCCGTACGATGTCGTGATGCGTTTGTCGGATCGGGTCGGCGCGCAATGCTACCCGTTGCCCCTTCCGGTGATCGTCGACACCGAGGAGGAATGTGCCATCCTCAAGGCCCAGCGCGGCTACCGCACCCTGCAGGATCTCTATGAGCAAGCCGACGCCCTGATGTTCGGCGTCGGTCGTCTCGATGAGCATGCGCCGCTGCTGATCGACGGCTTCATCACCCCTGAGGAATTCGATGCGACGCGACGGCTCGGTGCCATCGGCGAACTGACGAGCCGTAGCTTCGATGCATCGGGCCGGGTGATCGACGATGCGATCGCCCGCCGTCTCACCGCCATGGAGCTTCGCCGCTCTCCGACGCGTCCCACGATTCTGGTGGCGAGCGGGCGCGAGAAAGCCGCCGCGCTGCGGGCCGCCCTCGTGGGCCGACTTGGCAATGGCGTGATTATCGACGAAGATCTGGCTGAGGCTCTTCTGTGCGACGCACAATAATGCTGCATCGCAATATTAGGATAACCTTGTTCAAGGCTTGACAAAACAAGCAAAACGCCAGAGCATTTGCTCTTGCGGTGAGCATTTAACAACCGCTGTGGGAGGATTCTTGATGCGTTTCGCTCGTGTCGGCGGGATTACCGCTGCTGCGCTGCTGGCTAGCAGCGCGGGTGTTTATGCCCAGCAAACAACCCTGACGATCGCCACCGTGAACAACGGCGACATGATCGTCATGCAGAAGCTGTCGCCGAAGTTCGAGCAGGAAACCGGCATCAAGCTGAACTGGGTCGTGCTGGAAGAAAACGTGCTGCGCCAGCGCGTCACGACCGACATCGCCACCAAGGGCGGTTCCTTCGACGTCGTCACCATTTCGGGCTACGAGACGCCGATCTGGGGCAAGCAGGGCTGGCTGACGCCGGTCGACGATCTCGGCCAGGATTACGATTACAACGACATCGTCCCGCAGGTGAAATCCGCGCTGACGGTCGACGGCAAGATGTATTCGGCGCCGTTCTACGCTGAAAGCTCGCTGGTCTTCTATCGCAAGGACCTATTCGACAAGGCCGGCATCAAGATGGCCGACAAGCCGACCTATGAGCAGATCGCTCAATATGCCGACAAGCTGAACGACAAGTCTGGCGGCATCTACGGCATCTGCCTGCGCGGCAAGCCGGGCTGGGGCGAGAACATGGCGTTCCTCGGAACCGCCGCGGTCGCAAATGGCGGCGAGTGGTTCAACGAAAAGTGGCAGCCCCAGTTCACCTCGAAGCCCTGGGAGAACACCGTCAAGTGGTACCTTGACGTGATGAAGAAGGACGGCCCGCCCGGCGCCACCGCCAATGGCTATAACGAGAACCGCGCCCTCTTTGCCACCGGCAAGTGCGGCATGTGGATCGATGCGACCGTGACGGCCGGCTACCTCTACAACCCGAAGGAAAGCCAGGTGGCCGACAAGGTCGCCTTTGCGCCGGCTCCCGTGACGGCCGCCAATGAAAAGGCCAGCGGCTGGTTCTGGACCTGGGCCCTCGGGATCCCGGCGTCGAGCAAGCAGGCCGATGCCGCGAAGAAGTTTGTCAAGTGGGCGACCTCGAAGGACTATATCAAGATGGTCGGCGAGAGCGAAGGTTGGGTGTCCGCACCTCCCGGCACGCGCCTGTCGACCTACGCCAGCGCTGACTACAAGAAGGCGGCCCCCTTCGCGGACTTTGTCCTGAACGCCATCAAGGCGACCGATCCGACCAAGCCCACCGTCAACCCGGTCCCCTATACGGGCGTGCAATATGCCTCGATCCCCGAGTTCCAGGGCATCGGCACCACGGCCGGCCAGGACATCGCGGCGGCCCTCGCGGGCCAGAGCACCGGCGAGGAAGCCTTGAAGAAGGCTCAGACCTCGGCCGAGCGCACCTTGAAGCAGGCTGGTTACCCGAAGTAGGACAAGGGCCCCGGCGCTGAGCCGGGGCCTCTTCGACATCGCGGCAGCCGCGGAGAACTCACTCTCCCCGGCTGCTGCCTGCATCCCGGTGCATCGCGCTTATTGCGTCCGGCACTCAGGCACCCGCTTCCGTTCTGACCGGCCCTGGGGGCCGATCGGCGCATCCCTCAAGTCAGGATGGCCGCTTATGACCACCACAGCCTTATCGTCGAAGCCGGCCCGCTTTTCGTTCAAGCGCGCTCAGAGCCGCGCCGTCGATACACGTCCACTTCTGTGGCCCAGCATCGGCGTGCTGCTGATCTGGATGATCGTGCCGCTTGCACTCACGCTCTATTATTCGTTCCGCAATTATAATCTTGTCGATCCGTCGACCCAAGGGTGGGCCGGCTTCGATAATTACACCTATCTTCTCACCGACCCCTCGTTCCTGACCTCTGTCTGGAACACCGTTCTGCTGGTTGGCGGCGTGCTGATAGCTACGGTCGTATTCGGCACGCTGTTCGCCGTGTTGTTCGACCAGGATTTTTGGGGGCAGGGCGCAGCGCGGTTGTTCGTCATCGCGCCGTTTTTCGTCATGCCGACCGTTGCGGCATTGGTTTGGAAAAACCTGCTGATGCACCCGGTGAACGGATTGTTCGCCTATATCACGAGTTCGCTCCACCTGGGCGTGTTCGATTGGTTTACGTCGGCGCCCTTGTTCTCCGTCGGCATTATCGTGGCCTGGCAATGGGTGCCGTTCGCGACCTTGATCCTGCTGACCGCCATGCAGTCTCTCGATCGTGAGCAGATCGAGGCCGCCCGCATGGATGGCGCCAAGGCCTTGGCGCGCTTTCGTCACATCATCGTTCCCCATCTGGCCCGCCCGATCACCGTTGTGGTGATGATCGAGACCATCTTCCTGCTGGGGATCTTTGCCGAAATCTACGTCACGACATCGGGTGGCCCGGGCGATGCCTCGACCAACCTGCCGTTCCTGATCTTCAAGACCGCGATCCAGAACTCGGACGTCGGCGGCGGCTCGGCGGGCGGCATCGTGGCCGTCATTCTGGCCAATATCGTGGCCTTCTTCCTCGTGCGCACCGTCGCACGCAACCTCGACTGAGGCGACGTCATGCAGGCAAAAGCTCGCGACAAGGCGCTGATGACGGTGCTTGGATGGGGGGTGGCGTTCCTGGTCTTTTTTCCCGTCCTGTGGATGGCATTGGCATCGTTCAAGACGGAGCTCGATGCGGTGGCGACGCCGCCAAAGATCCTGTTCCACCCGACGCTTGAGAACTACGTCACCATTAATGAGCGGTCGGACTACCTCAAGTTCTTCATCAATTCGGTCGTCGAGTCGGTCGGGGCCACGCTGGTTTGCCTGCTGCTCGCCGCCCCGGCCGCCTACGCAATGGCGTTTTTTCCGACGCGCAAGACCAAGGACATCCTGATGTGGATGTTGTCGACCAAGATGATGCCGGCGGTGGGCGTGCTGGTCCCCATCTACCTGATCGGCATCCGGACACACCTGCTCGACACCTGGGCCGGCATGATCATCGTTTTCTCGCTGATGAATCTGCCGATCGTGGTGTGGATGCTCTACTCGTTCTTTCGCGAGGTTCCGAAGGAGATCCTCGAGGCGGCCCGCATGGATGGCGCTACGCCGCGCCAGCAGCTGATCGAGTTGCTGCTCCCCTTGTCGCTGCCGGGCATCTTCTCGACGGCCCTGCTGTCGATTATCATCTGCTGGAACGAGGCTTTCTGGAGCATCAACCTGACGGCCGCCAATTCGGCGCCGCTGACCCAGTTCATCGCCTCCTTCTCGAGCCCTGAAGGTTTGTTCTGGGCCAAGCTGTCGGCGGCCTCGCTGCTGGCCATCGCGCCGATCCTCGTGTTCGGCTGGCTGACGCAAAAACAACTCGTCCGGGGTCTCACCTTCGGCGCCGTGAAGTAGGGAAGCGCACCTCTATGGCCACCGTCACGCTCAACAATGTCCAGAAACACTATGGCGACGTGCACGTCATCCAGGGTGTCGATCTCAGCATCAAGGACCGGGAGTTCGTGGTCTTCGTCGGGCCCTCGGGCTGCGGCAAGTCTACCCTGCTGCGCATGATCGCCGGGCTCGAGGAGATCACCGGAGGCGAGCTGAAGATCGACGGCTCCGTAGCCAATGACGTGCCGCCCGATCAGCGTGGCCTTGCCATGGTGTTCCAGTCCTACGCGCTGTATCCGCATATGACGGTGGCCAACAACATGGCCTTCGCCTTAAAGCTCGCTGGCGTGTCGAAGCAGGAGCGCGACGCCAAGGTGGCCGAGGCCGCCCGCATTCTGCAGCTCGAAAAGCTCCTTGATCGCCGCCCGGGGCAATTGTCCGGCGGGCAGCGCCAGCGTGTCGCCATCGGGCGCGCCATCGTGCGCCAGCCCAAGGTGTTCCTGTTCGACGAGCCGCTGTCGAATCTCGATGCCTCGCTCCGGGTGCAGATGCGCATCGAGATCGCCCGCCTGCACAACGAACTCGACGCGACGATGATCTACGTCACCCATGACCAGATCGAGGCCATGACCATGGCGGATCGCATCGTGGTCCTGCGAGCCGGCAAGATCGAACAGGTCGGTACGCCGCTCGAGCTGTACCATTATCCGGCCAACACTTTTGTGGCGGGCTTCATCGGATCGCCCAAGATGAACCTGACGCCCGTGACCATCAAGGGTCAGGATGCGATGGGTGTCGCAGTCACATTGCCGGGCGGCGGCACCGTGTCGGTGCCGGTGGAGGGTGCGCGCGTCACGGCCGGCACGCAGGGCATGCTCGGGGTGCGGCCCGAAAACTTCGCCGTGGCGGCCGAGGGGCCCATCGGCGGCAAGGTCGCGGTGGTCGAACAACTTGGTGGCGAAACGCTCGTCTACGTCGATGTCGGCAGCGGCACGTTGGTGACCGTCAAGGGTAACGGCAGCCTCAATGTCCCGGTCGGCACCGCGGTTCGGTTGACCGTCTCGACGGGCGAAGCCAACCTCTTCGACCAGAACGGCATCGCACTGACGCCAAAGGTGAAGCACGATTATAGCGCCACCAAGGTGCATTGATCGTCGGATAGGTCATCGCCGGAACCCGCCGGGCGCGCCTGCTTCTTAGGCGCGCCAGTTCTGGCGTGCCTTTCGGGCATGGCGGGGCTAGGGTTCGCCCCGTCCGAGTCTGGCGGTCATGCGGTTCGGCGTGGCAGGCGTCGGGCGCAGCCCGCGAGTTCAGCCTATGTCCGTTGCCGCAGACCTCGCCCCGTCCGAGGGTGCGATCGCCAGACCGTTGGTCTTTCTGCTTGCAGCCTCGTGTGGCCTCGCCGTCGCCAACCTTTACTACGCTCAACCGCTGATCGCCCCGATCAGCGCTGCGCTTGGGCTGTCCACGGCCGCTGCCGGGCTCATCGTCACCATGACGCAGATCGGTTACGTCATCGGTCTGTTGTTCATCGTGCCGCTGGGTGATCTCCTTGAAAACAAGCGGCTGATCACGGTGGTGCTCGGTCTTTGCGCTTTGGCGCTACTCGGTGCCACCTTTGCCACGCGGGCGCTGCCGTTCCTGCTGTCGATGTTGGCTATCGGCCTGTGTTCCGTCGTAGTGCAAATCCTTATCCCCTTGACGGCGCACCTCGCCCCCGAGGCGACGCGTGGCCGGGTGGTTGGCACGGTCACGAGCGGGCTGATGCTCGGCATCATGTTGTCGCGACCAGTCGCGAGCTTCATCACTCACTTGTCCTCCTGGCGCACTGTCTTCGGGCTGTCGACCGTGGTGACATTCGGGTTGGCTCTGGCGCTCGCGCGTTTGCTTCCCACGCGCCGGCCCCCCCCGGGTTTGCACTACCATGCCCTGCTGCGGTCCATGCTGCACCTCGCCTTGACCACAAAGGTGCTGTGGCGTCGCTCCGCCTATCAGTTCTGCTCCTTCGGGGCCTTCAGCCTGTTTTGGACCACCGTGCCGTTGCTGCTGCAGGAGCCGCGCTTCGGCTTCACTCAGGCCGGCATCGCGTGGTTCGGCTTGGCCGCCGTGGCGGGCGCGGTCGCAGCCCCGTTTGCAGGCACGCTGGCTGATCGCGGCCTCGAACGCTTCTCCACGGGCCTTGGCCTCGCCTCAGTGGCGACTGCGTTTTTGCTCACCCATGTGGAGGTTGCGTCCCCGGTTATCGGGGTCGGGCTGCTGGTGCTTGCGGCGATCTTGCTCGACTTCGGCACCTCGGCCACTCTGGTGGTCAGTCAACGGGCGGTCTTTTCGCTCGGGCCGACCGTCAGGGCACGATTGAACGGCCTGTTCCTGGCCATGTTCTTCATCGGTGGCGCGCTTGGCTCGGCGCTTGGTGCCTGGGTTTACGCCAAGGGTGGCTGGGGTTGGGCCGCCTGGGCCGGAGTGATGCCGCCGATCGTCGCCCTCGGGCTGTTCGCAACCGAGTTCAGGCGCTCCTGAAGTCCGGCACCGTGCCGTCCGGCAGGGTGAGGACATGGTCGGCGATGGCGCCGGCCCGCGTTATCCAGATCCGGTCTCGATGCGCCAGGATGTGGTCGAGGGCGCGCCGCAGGTGCCGCAATCGGTGCGGTTGCCCCATGATATAGGGGTGAAGCGCGATGCCCATCACCAGCGGCATCGTTTCGCTCTGCTCGAGCATCTCGTCGAAATGATCGACGATCAGGGCCGCAAAGGCGTCGCCCCCCATCTTGCGGCCCACGATGGCCGGAATGTCGTTGACCTCCTGCGGATAGGGCACCGAAAGGATGCGTCCACCGCGCGTGCGCATCCAAACGGGCTGGTCGTCCATGCACCAGTCGAGCAGGAACGTATAGCCTGCCTCCTGCAGCAGATCGGGCGTCTGGGGGCTCTCGGAAATCCAGGGTCCAAGCCAGCCGCGGGGATGCCGGCCCTCGCGGGTCGTTAGCGCGGCAGTGGCCTCTGCGATCAAGGCCCGTTCGGCGTCTTCCGGCAGGGTGCCTTGCCGTTCCGCGTTGCTGCGGCCGTGGCCAAGGATCTCGTCGCCACGCGCCCGGAACGCCTCCGCCAGGCCGGGGCAATCATCGTAGATCGCACTGTTCAGCAGCACCGAGGTGGGCAAGCCATGCGACTCGAACAGCTCCAGCATGCGAAAGGCGCCGACGCGGTTGCCGTAATCGCGCCACCCGTAATTGAGAACGTCCGGCGCCGGACCGCCCGGCGCCAGTTCGGCCCCCAGGCCGTCTCCAAACCGGAACGTCTCGAGGTTCAGCCCGAGATAGACCGCGAGCCGGGTTCCATTCGGCCATGTGTAAGAGGGGCGTCCGTCGATCGGCCGATAAGGATAGCGATGAAAACCGGTCATGCTGTCGTCATCGTTTCTGAAACCCCGTTCCGGCCTTGTGCGAAGACTCGCGTCGCGCCCCACCGCTGCCTATATAGGATCAGGCAACGTGGATCGACATGCTGACCAACAAGGGCAAGTACGGCCTCAAGGCCTTGACGCATCTGGCCGGGCTGCCGCTCGGTCAGACGGCCCAGTCGGCCGAGATCGCCGCCGCCAATACGATCCCGAAGAAGTTTCTCGATGCCATCCTGGGTGAATTGCGGGTGGCGGGGTTCGTCAGCACCAAGAAGGGCAAGGGCGGCGGCTATCGACTGTCGCGGATCCCGGACGAGATCAGCATCGGGGCCGCCATCCGGGTGCTCGATGGACCCTTGGCGCCGATCGGCTGTGCCAGTCGGCGCTCCTACCGCCCCTGCCAGGATTGCAAGGACATCCGCACCTGCACGGTGCGGTTGCTGATGTTGCAGGTGCGCGACGAGTCGGCCCGTGTTCTCGACAACACTTCGCTGGCCGACATGTGTCGCAAGCCGGCCGAACTCGATGCCCTCAGCTACGATATCTGATCGGCATCAGGCCAGGGCCTGAGCGGCCGCCAGCACGGCTTCCGCATGGCCGGGCACCTTCACGTTGGGCCAGATCTGAGCCACCGCACCATCGCGGCCGATCAGCACCGTGGTGCGCTCGACACCCATGTATTTGCGGCCATACATGCTCTTTTGCGTCCACACACCATAGGCTTCCAGCATGGCCTTCGACTCGTCCGACCCGAGCTCGAGATCAAGCCCGTGCTTGGCCTTGAACTTTTCGTGGCTCGCAGCCGAATCGGGCGAAACGCCGATAACGGTCGTGTCACATGCCGCAAAGGCCGAGCGGAGCTGGTTGAAGTCGATCGCCTCCTTGGTGCAGCCGCTCGTATCGTCCTTGGGATAGAAATAAAGCACGACCTTGCGGCCCCGGCAGGCCTCGTTGGTCAGCGGTGCGCCGTCACGAGCCACGAACCCGAAGGGCGGTGCGACGTCTCCGATATGCAGCGATCCGGTCATCGGCCTTCCTTTCGTCCTATTGGGCGTTGAGAGGGTTGCACCATAGACACAGGTCTGGCATCGGCGCGACCATCCAGGCCGCTTGAACACCGACCCCGCATGAAAAAGGCGAACAGGCCGGCTTTTGGTTGATCACACCGACGATCTCACGACCGCCGAACGCAGCACGCGTCTGCGTGGGGGCAATCGCGGCACGGCGCCGGGCCTGAGCCAGCACGCGCGCCGTTTGTGCCTCGCCTGGATCACCTTCGCGATCACCATCGTGTTCTGCGTGGCGGCTGGCCTTGGCCTCGTGTCGTTGCGGCTCGCGCACGGGCCGATCAATCTGTCCATGCTGCAAAGCCCGGTGCTGACGGCATTGGAGGGCCGCCTGCGGCCGGGGTTCAAGGTCGCGATCGACGGCGTGGACCTCGAGGCCGTGGATGGCAAGCCAGCCGTCGCGGTCCGCCAGATGTTGGTTCGCGACGAAGCGGGGCGCCCCATCTTTCGGGCGCCGCGCGCCGTTGTGTCGTTCGATCCCCTGCACCTTCTTGCCGGATCGGTCGTGCCGACCCGCCTCGATGTGCGGGACGTCGTCTTGCGGCTGACGATCCTGCCGGATGGCACGGCTGCCTTGTCGGCCGGGACCGATGACAGCGCGCCGCTGCGTTTGTCCGATGCCATGTCGTCCTTGTCTCAGCCGAGCGGGGGCACCGCGGCCGGCGCCCCCGAGACCGATGCGCGCAAAACCGACACCGCCATAGCCGTGCCACCGGCACCGCTGCCGGTCGACCGTTTTGCGGCGGCATTGTCGGGCCTGATCGATCGGTTCGGCGACGTCGACCAGAGCTTGAGCGGCTTTGCCCGTTTCGGGGTGAGTGAGGGAACCCTCATCCTCGATGACCGGACGCACGGCTCCGTGACTACCTTCCGCAACCTCGACCTGCAATTCCAGAAAACCGGGCCGACGGCGTCGCTCCTCACCGTTGCGGCTGATGGGGCTCAAGGGCGATGGTTCGCGCATCTTCGGGGCGGCGTCGAGGCTGACCAGCGACGGAGCCTTGCGGTCGCCGTCGGAGGCATCACGCTCGATGATCTCCGCGCCATCCCGTCGCTGCGCGAGGTCGGCATCGACACCGATCTGGCGTTGTCGGCCGACGTGTCGTTGGGCCTCGATGCTGCGGGTAAGCTGACGGTAGCCCGCGGCCGGGTCGCGACCGAGGATGGCTTCGTCCACCTGCACGACCCCGATCACGAGCCGCTGTTCTTGTCGGGTTCGGACGCCACCTTCCATTATGATCCCGCCGCCAACGCCGTGTTGGTGGATCAAGTGCACATCAAGGCCGAAACCGCGACCTACGATCTGGCGGGCCGTATCGCGCCGCCGATGGGCAACGGGCCGATGTGGACCCTGAACCTCGATGGCAGCGGCATCTTCGGAGCCGAGCGGCCAAACGAGAAGCCGTTGTCCTTGGCATCCTTATCCTTAGCGGCCCGGTACGACACCGAGGCCGGTCGGTTGCTGCTCGACGGGCTGCGGCTTCGCGGCCCCGAGGTGGACCTCAAGCTCGTTCTCGATGTCCAGCACACGGCGACCGGCATCCTGGTCAAGGGGGGCGCGACGGCCGGCCGTATGTCGGCTCCTGCGATGCTGCGGCTTTGGCCCACCACGGTGGCGGCCGACGTGCGGGCCTGGCTGCTGGTCAACCTGCAGGGCGGCACCGTGGACAGCGGAACGGTGTCGTTCGCGCTCGACGACGACGACCTCGCCAAGATGAAGGCGATGCGCTCGGTCGCCGACAGCCACCTGCGGGTCGATTATGCGGTGTCAGACGTTACCCTCGGATTCATGGCTGGCGTGCCGCCGCTCCGCAAGGCGAGTGGACACGGGTCCGTCACGGGCGATACGTCGCGCTTCAACGTCGATTCGGGCTCCATCGAGGTGTCGCCGGGGCGGTTGCTGGCCGTCTCGGCCGGCTCGCTTGACGTGCCCAGCACCGATCCCAAACCATCGCCCGCAACCATCGCGCTGCATGTCGAAGGCGGCCTCGACACCTTGGCCGACCTGCTGTCGCGGGATACCCTGAAACCCTATGCCGATGTGCCGGCAGATCTCGCCGCGGCGCGCGGCAAGATCGCGGGCGATCTCACGGTTGGCCTGAAGATCGGCAATGGCGCCAATCCCAAGGATACGAAGGTGGCGGCCACTGCCCAGGTCAGCGATCTGGTGATCGACAAACTGGTGGGCAAGCAGAGCCTGACGGACGGGCAGGTCGATCTCGTCCTCGACAAGGCCGGATTTCGGGTCAAGGGCGAAGCGCGGTTGTTCGGTGCCGCGACGCAGATCGATGTGCGCAAGCCTGCGGGCACCGGGACTGGCGACGCCACGGTCGTTCTGACGCTCGACGATGCGGCGCGCGCCAAGGCAGGGTTTAGTCTCGGCAAGCAACTCACCGGGCCGATCGCCGCCAAGGTGACGATGCCGCTCGGCGACGGCGAACGCCGGGCCATTGCGGTGGACCTCGACCTCACGAAGGCGAGCATCGCCAATCTGGTGCCGGGCTTGGTTAAGCCGAGCGGGCGGGCGGCGCGCGCCACGATGACCGTGACACCGACCGGCAATGGCGTGACGGTCGATGCCATCGCCTGCGATATCGGCAACTTCTCCTTGCGCGGCTCGGCAAGCCTCGGCCAGGACGGCGACTTTCAGTCGGCGCACTTCACCCAGGTCCGGCTCTCGCCGGGCGACGACATGCGGCTCGACGCGACCGGTGGCAGCGATGGTCTCAAGCTGGTGGTGCATGGCGCCAACATCGATGCCCGCCCCTTTCTGAAGAACCTGACCGGCAGCGGCGACAGCGCCGACGGAACCAAGGCTCTCGATCTCGAATTGCATTCGGCCGTGCTGACCGGTCAGAACAGCCAAGCTTTGACGGGCGTCGACCTGCGTGTGGTCAAGCGCGACGGGCAGGTCCGGCGCCTGCAACTCAACGGCAAGTTCGGTCGCGCCCCCTTCGACATCAAGTCGACCTACCAGGGGCGCGAGCTGCTGATCGACGCGACCTCAGGCGATGCCGGTGCCACCCTGGCGTTCTTCGACCTTTACAAGAAGGTCGGCAGCGGCAAGCTGAGTGCCACGATCCACCTGTCGGAAACCAAATTCGACGGCTACGCGACCGTCCACGACTTCCTGCTGCGGGACGATGTGGCGATGAAGCGCCTGACCGAGGAAGGCTTGTCGCAGGATCGAAAGGGGGCGGCGCAGATCGACCCCTCGAACATCGCCTTCAGCAAGCTGTACGTGATCTTCACCAAGGCGGGATCGCGCATGAACATCAAGGAAGGCGGCATGTTCGGGCCCCAGATGGGTGCCACCGTGCAGGGCTGGATCGATCTCGGTGCCAACAAGCTGCAACTCGGGGGCACCTATGTGCCGGCCTATGGGGTCAACAACCTGTTCTCGCAGATTCCTGTTTTCGGACCGATCCTTGGTGGCGGATCGCACGAAGGCCTGTTCGGCATCAATTTCAAGCTGAACGGCTCAACCGACGCCCCCAATCTCACCGTGGACCCTCTGTCGGCGCTGGCGCCAGGGTTCCTGCGCAAGATCTTCGGCGCCATCACGGATGCCACGCAGGAAAGCGCCGCTCCGACGCTCGGCCGACAACAGTCGGTGCCGGACACCGTCGACCAATAGCGAAATGGCCTCGCCGATAAACGAAAAGGCCGGCGCTGAGCGCCGGCCTTTTCAGATTTCAGATACGACGCTCGCCGCTCACCACATGTCAAGCGCGACGCGGGCCTCGTCGGACATGCGGCTTTGATCCCACGGCGGATCGAACACCATGGTGACCTTGGCCCCCGACACGCCCGGCACGGCGCTGACCGCCGTCTCGACCCAGCCCGGCATCTCGCCGGCCACCGGACAGGCCGGCGCCGTCAGCGTCATGTCGAGGGCGACGAAGCGGTTGTCGTCGATGTCGATCTTGTAGATCAGGCCCAGCTCATAGATGTCGGCCGGGATTTCGGGATCGTAGACGGACTTCAACGCCGTCACGATGCTGTCCGTCAGGGCGTCGATCTCCTGGGGCGGCAGGGCGCTGGCCATCGCCGGGGTATTGGGCTGGGATGCCGGCTCGACGACGTCCGGCGCGACTTTGTCTTGGCTCATGAGAACAGGGCCTCGGCTTTCTGAAGGGCTGCGACGAGGGTATCGACCTCTCCCCGCGTGTTGTACATCGCGAAGGAGGCCCGGCAGGTCGACGTGACACCATAGCGTTGCAGCAGCGGCATGGCACAATGCGTGCCGGCTCGCACCGCGACACCCGATCGGTCGATGATGGTTGCAACGTCATGGGCATGGGCGCCCTTCATGTCGAAGGCGACGATGCCACCCTTGTGCTTGGCATTGCCGTAGATACGGATGGAGTTCATCCGGCCCATCTGCTCATGCGCATAGGCCGTCAGGTCCTGCTCGTGCACATGGATCTTGTCCCGGCCGATGCGGTCCATATAGGCCAGCGCGGCACCGAGGCCGATCGCCTGCACCAGAGGCGGCGTGCCGGCCTCGAAGCGGTGTGGGGGCCGGTTGTAGGACACGCTGTCCTTGGTGACGAGGTCGATCATCTCGCCGCCGCCGTTGAAGGGCCGCATGCCTTCGAGCATCTCGCGCTTGGCGTAAAGCACGCCGATGCCGGTCGGCCCGTAGACCTTGTGGCCGGTGAAGACGTAGAAGTCCGCATCGAGGTCCCGCACATCCACCTCGAGGTGCACGGCGCCTTGCGAACCGTCGACCAGCACCGGGATGCCCCGCGCATGCGCGATCCGCACGATGTCCTTGATGGGCGTCACCGTGCCCAGCATGTTGGACATGTGAGTGATGGCGACCAGCTTGGTGCGTGGCGAAAGCGCCTGCTCGAAGGCTTCCAGCGAGAGATTGCCGTCGTCGTCGACATCCACCCAGTTCAGCACCGCGCCCTGGCGTTCGCGCAGGAAGTGCCAGGGGATGATGTTGGCGTGATGCTCCATCACCGACAGCACGATCTCATCGCCGTCGCGGATACGCTCGGCCCCATAGGTATAGGACACGAGGTTGATCGCCTCGGTGGCCGAGCGGGTGAAGATGATCTCATCCACCGTCTCGGCGTTCAGAAACGACCGGACCTGCTCGCGCGCCGCCTCGTAGGCATCCGTTGCCGCATTGGCGAGGTAGTGCAGGCCACGATGCACGTTGGCGTATTCATACTCGTAGGCATGCGAGATGCGTTCGATCACCTCCCTCGGCTTCTGCACCGAGGCGGCATTGTCGAGATAAACGAGCGGCTTGCCATAGGGCCGCACGGAGGTGAGGGCCGGGAAATCGGCCCTCACGGCTTCGACGTCGAAGCCCGTCACTGGTGTCGCTGATGCAGCCATAGGCCGATGCTTTCGGTGAGCTGGTCCCGGATCGCTTCCGTGCCGACGTCTTCCACCGCCTCGGCCGCGAAGGCCTCGAGCAGCAGGCCTTCGGCGACCGCCTTCGGAATGCCACGGGCCTGCAGGTAGAACAGCTGGTCTTCGTTGAGGAAGCCGGCCGTGGCGCCATGGCCGCAAACCACGTCGTCGGCGAATATCTCGAGCTCGGGCTTGTTATACATGGTGGCGCCATCGTTCAGGAAGATGGCGCGGCTCATCATCTTGCCGTCCGTCTTCTGAGCGCCCGGTGCCACGATGACCTTGCCCTGGAAGATGCCGGTCGTTTCGTCGTCGAGGATGTGCTTGTAAAGCTCGCGGCTTTCGCAATGCAGCGCCTTGTGGGTGACCACAAGGGTGGTGTCGGCATGGGCCTTGCCGTCGAGCAGCGCCACGCCGCGCAGCGCGCCCTTGGCCGTATCGCCCGCGAATTCCATGAAATTCTGGCGACGCACAAAGCCCGACCCGGTCACGAGCGCAAAGCTCATCAGGTTGGACTCGGCGCCGAGCCGCGCCAGCACCGTGGTGACGGCCTGCGTGCCGGTGTCGGTGCCGTCCTGCAGAACCACATGGTGCAGCGTGGCCCCGTCGCCGACCGACAGGATCAACGCATGGTTGCTCTGCTGGGGGGCTTGGCCGAGTGACTCCTGCCGCTCCAGGACGACAACCGACGCCTTTGCGCCGACCGCCACCAAGGAGCGGGTCGTGACGGCGCTCGGCTGGGCGCCTGAAGTCAGCATCACCACTTCGACCGGCTCGGCGATGGTTGCGCCGGCCGTCACCGTCACCACCGCGCCGCCCTGCATCAACGCGGCATTGAGGGCCAGGACGGCTTCCGCCTCTTCTTCGGCATGGGTCGCGAGCAGCGCCGTCGCGTCCGAAGCGCCGGCGCCCAATACGTCGAGCAGCGACCGCACGCTGAGACCGGGCTGCTCGAGGTCACGCGACAAGGACGGCTCAAAATGCCCGTCGATCAGCACCACGCGAGCGCCTGCGACTTCGGCTGTCTTGGCGAGATGCGCCTTAGCCTGCGCCACGAGGTCGGCGCTCGGCGCCACCGTCGGCGCGTGGGCATCCCGCAGGATGGCGCGCAGATCGGTGTAATGCCACGCTTCGATGCGGCGGTGCGGCAGACCGGCCTTGGAATAACGCTCGAAAGCCCGGCTCCGGTCAAAGGCCGGATCGAAGGCGTGGGCGCTGTAGTTCGCCGAGCGAAACTGCTCGGTGAGCTTGGTTTCGGCGGCCGTGTTGATGCGGGTGATCTCGGCGGTCATCGGGGCCTCACGCCGCCTCGGCCGCGACATAATCGCGATAGCCGCTCTTCTCGAGCTCGAGCGCCAGGTCGGCACTGCCGGACTTCACGATCTGACCCTTCGACATGACGTGGACGACATCGGGTTTGATGTAGTCGAGCAGGCGCTGGTAATGCGTGATGACCAGGAAACCGCGGTTCGCGGCGCGCAGCTTGTTGACGCCTTCCGAGACGATCCGCAGGGCGTCGATGTCGAGGCCGGAATCCGTCTCGTCCAGAATGCCGTAGCGTGGCGCCAGCAGCGCCATCTGCAGGATTTCCATGCGCTTTTTCTCGCCACCCGAGAAGCCGACATTCAACGGCCGCTTCAGCATGTCGGGGTTGACCTGCAGGGTATCGGCGGCCTCGCGAACGGCGCGCATGAAGTCCGGAGTCGACAACACCGCTTCGCCGCGCGACTTGCGCTGCGCATTGAGGGAGGCCTTGAGAAACGTCATCGTGGCCACGCCGGGGATCTCGACCGGGTATTGGAAGGCCAGGAACACACCTGCGGCGGCGCGCTCTTCGGGGTCCATCTCGAGGATGTTCTGGCCATCGAGGAGGATCTCGCCGTCGGTGACGTCATATTCATCCTTGCCGGCGATGACATAGGACAGCGTCGACTTGCCGGAGCCGTTCGGGCCCATGATGGCGGCCACTTCGCCCGGCTTCACCTGAAGGTTGAGGCCGTTGAGGATCTTCTTGCCGTCGATTTCGACGTGAAGGTTCTTGATTTCAAGCATGCTGGTGTTCCTGAAGAGCTTGTTCGTCAGTGCAACCGGAGCGAAGCAACCCAGGGCACCGAGGCGCACCCCTGGGTTGCTTCGTCGCTCCGCTCCTCGCAAGGACGACGATGAGATTGGTTTTCCGCGGCAGCCTTTACCCCACGCTGCCTTCGAGCGAGATGGCGATCAACTTCTGCGCCTCGACCGCGAATTCCATCGGCAGCTGCTGCAGCACGTCGCGCACGAAGCCGTTGACGATCAGCGCTGTTGCTTCCTCATCCGACAGGCCACGCTGACGGCAATAGAACATCTGATCTTCGGAGATCTTCGAGGTGGTGGCTTCGTGTTCGAACTGCGCCGTGGACGTCTTGGCCTCGATATACGGCACCGTATGGGCGCCGCAGTTCTCGCCGATCAGCAACGAGTCGCAATTGGTGAAGTTGCGGGCGTTGGTGGCCTTGCGATGCGCCGATACGAGGCCGCGATAGGTATTCTGCGAGTGCCCGGCCGAGATGCCCTTCGAGATAATGCGGCTCGTCGTGTTCTTGCCGAGATGGATCATCTTGGTGCCCGAGTCGACCTGCTGCCGGCCGTTCGAGATGGCGATCGAGTAGAACTCGCCGCGCGAGTTGTCACCGCGCAGGATGCAGGACGGATATTTCCAGGTGATGGACGAGCCCGTCTCGACCTGGGTCCAGGAAATCTTCGAGTTGGCGCCGCGGCAGTCGCCCCGCTTGGTGACGAAGTTGTAGATGCCGCCCTTGCCCTCGGCGTCGCCCGGATACCAGTTCTGCACCGTCGAATATTTGATCTCGGCATCGTCATGCGTAACGAGCTCGACAACGGCTGCGTGGAGCTGGTTCTCGTCGCGCTTCGGTGCCGTGCAGCCTTCGAGGTAGCTGACGTAGGACCCCTTGTCGGCGATGATGAGCGTGCGCTCGAACTGGCCGGTGTTCTGCTCGTTGATGCGGAAATAGGTCGACAGCTCCATAGGGCAGCGGACGCCCGGCGGGATGTAGACGAACGACCCGTCCGAGAAAACGGCCGCGTTGAGGGTGGCGTAGAAGTTATCCGAGGTCGGCACCACCGAGCCGAGATACTGCTTCACCAGCTCGGGATGCGTGTGCACGGCTTCCGAAATCGGGCAGAAGATCACGCCGACCTTGGCGAGCTCGTCCTTGAAGGTGGTGGCCACCGAAACGCTGTCGAACACGGCGTCGACCGCAACGCGGCGCTCTTGCACGCCGGCCAGCACTTCCTGCTCGCGCAGCGGGATGCCGAGCTTCTCATAGGTGCGCAGCAGTTCCGGATCGACGTCGTCGATCGTACGTGGACCCGTGGTGCCCTTCGGGGCGGAATAATAATAAAGATCCTGGAAGTCGATCCGGGGATATTCGACACGCGCCCAATCGGGCTCACGCATCGTCAGCCAACGGCGGTAGGCATCGAGGCGCCACTCGAGAAGCCATTCCGGCTCGTTCTTCTTGGCCGAGATGAACCGCACGATATCTTCGCTGAGGCCCTTCGGGGCCTTGTCGGACTCGATCTCGGTGACGAAGCCGTATTTGTACTCGGTGACTTCGATTTCCTTGACGCGATCCACTGTTTCCTGGACGGCGGGCATTCGGTGCTCCTTGGCTCGGCGGTTCAAAGCCGCGAGGTGATGCGAAGGCTGTCAGCCTCAGATGGGGTGGTCAGGCCGCGATGGGTAGCGGCCCCTTGCGCATGCGGCGTCTTGCGACGTCGAAGGCGGTGAGAAAGCGATCGATGTCGGCTGCGGTCGAAGCCCAGCCGGTGCTGAGTCGCAGCGCGCCTTGCGCCAGTATGGCCGGCACTCCCATGGCGTCGAGCACATGCGAGCGCGCCACCTTGCCGGACGCGCAGGCAGAGCCTGACGAGACTGCCAAACCGGCCAGGTCCAGAGCGATCAGCAACGTCTCCGCCGCCATGCCGGGTACCGCGAAGGCGGTGGTATTGGGCAGGCGCGCCACCGCGCCGCCGAATACGCTGGCCTCCGCGTCGAGCGCCGCCAAGCCGTGTTCGAGGCGGTGCTGCAGAGCTGCGAGGCGATCCGACTCGGAGTCGCGGCTCTCCAGGGTGGCTGCGCCGAAGCCCGCAATGCCGGCGACGTTCTCCGTGCCTGACCGGGCGCCGCGTTCCTGGCCACCGCCCCGCACGAGAGCGGCCCCAAGCACGACCCCGGGGGCCAAGGCCACAGCGCCGACGCCCTGCGGACCACCGATCTTGTGGCTCGACAGCAGCGCCACGTCGGCACCGGACTCTTCGAGGCCGAACGGCATGCGTCCGGCCATCTGGACGGCGTCGCACACCAGCAGCCCACCGGCCGCGTGAACGAGTTGGGCGGCGACGCGCGTCGGCTGCAACACGCCCGTCTCGTTGTTGGCGGCCTGCAGGGCCAGAAGGGCGGGGCTGCCGCCGTCGTCCGCCAAGGCCGACGCCAAGGCATCGAGCCTGAGAACGCCGTGTCGGTCCACCGGCAGCACCGTCACGTCGGCTTCGGCGAAGCGGTGTCCGTGGCGCACCGCTGCATGTTCGGTGGCGCACACGAGAAGGCGTCGGACGCCGCGTGGGGCTGTCGGGCCCGCGAGGGTCGGCGACAGCGCGAGAGCGGCACCCTCGGTCGCCCCGGCGGTGAAGACGATGGCGTCCGCCGCGGCGCCCACCAGCGCCGCTACCTGGGCGCGTGCTTGCTCGACCACCCGCCGCGCCGCACGGCCTTCGGCGTGGATCGAGGATGGGTTACCGGTTGCCTCAAGCACCGCGACCATAGCCGCGCGCGCGCCCGGGCGGAGCGGCGTCGTGGCATTGTAGTCGAGGTAGCACCGCGGAGCGGACATCCAGAACTCAAAAAGCTTGCAAAGGAACACGGCGGCCATGGTAAGCACGCGCCGCTTGCGATCACCCGCAACGGACCCGCGACGGCGCGGCCCCGCCACCTGTTAGAATTATTCTAGCACCATGCGGCGCGCCGTGAGTCAAGGTTCGATGTGAAAATCATTCTCACTTTTGCCGTGCCTTGCGGGGCTGCGGCGAAAGGCGTCTTCCCGAGGTCTCCATGCCCGAAGTCATCTTCAACGGTCCGGCCGGACGGCTCGAGGGCCGCTTCCATCACGCCAAGGCACGCGGGGCTCCGATCGCCATCGTGCTGCATCCGCATCCGCAGTTCGGCGGCACGATGAACAACCAGATCGTCTACAACATGTATTACGCCTTCGCGGAGCGGGGCTTCTCGGTGCTGCGCTTCAATTTTCGGGGCGTCGGTCGCTCGCAGGGCAGTTTCGATCACGGCTCTGGCGAGCTGTCGGATGCGGCGGCGGCCCTCGACTGGGCCCAGACCATCAGCCCCGAGGCGCGCGCCTGCTGGATCGCCGGTTTCTCGTTCGGGGCGTGGATCGGCATGCAGTTGCTGATGCGCCGTCCTGAGATCGAAGGCTTCATCTCGATCGCGCCGCCCGCGACACTGTATGATTTCTCGTTCCTGGCCCCATGCCCGTCTTCGGGCCTCTTCGTGCATGGCGATAAGGACCGCGTCGCGCCGATGAAGGAAGTGACGGCGCTGATCGAGAAGCTGAAGACCCAGAAGGGCATCGCGATCGAGCATGCCGTCATCAACGGGGCGAACCACTTCTTCGAGAATTGTGTCGATCCGCTGATCGCCGAGGTCGGGGCCTATTTGGATCGGCGGCTCAACAACCCGACCCGCAATGCCACGCCGACCCGTACCGAGCGCGTCCAGGCGCTGCCGGCGCCGAAGCGCGGGGACGAGGCGTAGACACCCTCAAAACTCCCTCATTCCGGGGCCGCGACGCGGAACCCGGAACCGGTGTGCGTCAACCTTCGCTTCGCAGGCTCCCCGGTTCCGGATCTTCGCTTCGCTTCGTCCGGAATGAGGATTGTCGATAGACCCACGTCACTCCGCCGCCCGACGCGGCATCGCAGGATAGCGCTCCTCCTCGACCGGGATCGGGATGTCGCGCTTCGTGCCGAGGCCGAACCGTCCACCGAGCCGCTCCATGGCCAGGTAGATCACCGGCGTCGTGTAGAGCGTCAGCACCTGGCTGAGCAGCAGGCCGCCGATGATCGTGATGCCGAGCGGCACCCGCAACTCGGCGCCGCTGCCATGCGCGAAGGCGAGCGGCACGGCGCCGAACAACGCCGCCAGCGTCGTCATCATGATGGGACGGAAGCGCAGCCGGCAGGCGCGCTCGATGGCGTCGAAGGGCGACAGGCCTTCCTCGCGCTCCGCCGCCGTAGCGAAGTCGATCATCATGATGGCGTTCTTCTTGACGATGCCCATCAGCAGGATGATGCCGATCAGCGCCACGACCGAGAGTTCCTGTCCACAAACCATCAAGGCCAGGATGGCGCCGACGCCCGCCGATGGCAGGGTCGAGAGGATCGTCAGCGGATGGATGAAGCTTTCGTATAGCACGCCCAGCACGAGGTAGATCGTCACCACGGCCGCGAGGATCAGCCAGGGCTCGCCGGCGAGCGATTTCTGGAACTCCGCCGCATCGCCCCCGAACGAGCCGATCACCTGATCGGGCATGTTGATCTCGCGCTGCAGGGTGGCGATGCGCTGGACGGCCATGTCGAGCGAGGTGCCTTCGGGCAGATCGAACGACACGGTGTCGGCCGGGAACTGTTCGAGGTGGGCGATCGACAGCGGCGCCGTGGTGCGCTTGAGGGTCGCGAAGGAAACGAGCGGCACCTGGGCGCCGCCCGAGATGCCGACGTAAAGGGTGTTCAACACCGCCGGATCGGCGAGATAGCGCGGCGCCGCCTCCAGAATGACCCGATATTGGTTGGATTGGGCGTAGATGGTCGAGATCTGCCGCTGCCCGAAGGCATCGTAGAGCGTGTCGTCGATCAGCTGGGCCGATATCCCGAGGCGCCCGGCCTTGCCGCGGTCGATGTCCACGAAGGCCCGCAGGCCACCGTCCTGCACCTCGTTGGCGACGTGCTGAAAGGTGCCGTCGCGGCGCATCGCGTCGACGAGCTTCGGCGCCCATTCGGCGAGCGAAGCGGTGTCGGTCGAGGTCAAGGTATATTGATATTGCGAGCGGCTTGACGCGGTGGCGATCTGGATGTCCTGCACCGGCTTCACATAGGCGGTCAGGCCCGGAATACCGGCGAGCTTGCCGCGTAACCGCTCGGCGACCGTGGCAGCGGTCGCCCGGCGCTGTTCGGCCGGGCGGAGGCCGATCTGCAGGTTGGCGATATTGGGGGTCGGGTTGAGCAGGCCGACGCCCAGCACCGTGACGACGCCCGTCACATCAGGATCGTCGCGCAACGCCGCCTCGGCTTCCGCCTGCAAGCGGCTCATATCGGCAAAGGACGCAGCCGGCGCGCCCTCGATCACCGCCCTGATGAGGCCGGTATCCTGGGCCGGCAGGAACCCCTTCGGGACGATCACATACAGCCAGCCCGTGATACCGATCGTCACCAGGGTCACGAGCAGCATCAGCGTCTGCCGGCGCAACGCCCAATGCAGCGTCACACCATAAAGCCGGGCCAGGCCGTTGATCGGCGCTTCGGCGAGCCGCATGAGCCAGGGCTCGCGCGCGTCACGCGGCACGGCCTTCAGCAGCCGCCCGCACATCATCGGCGTCAAGGTCAGCGACACCACCGCCGACACCACCACCGAGAAGGTGAGCGTCAAAGCGAATTCCCGGAACATGCGGCCCACGATGCCGGTCATGAACAAAAGCGGGATGAACACCGCGACGAGCGACACCGTCAGCGAAATCACCGTGAAGCCGATCTCGCGGGCGCCCGACAGGGCCGCATCGAGCGGCGTTTCGCCTTCCTCGATCTTGCGGACGATGTTCTCGATCATCACGATCGCGTCGTCGACCACGAAGCCGGTCGAGATCGTCAGCGCCATCAGCGACAGATTGTTGAGCGAAAAGCCCGCTGCCCACATCACCGCAAAGGTGGCGACGATCGAGAGCGGCAAGGCCACGCCGGCGATGATCGTCGCCCGCAAGGTGCGCAGGAACACCAGCACCACCAGCACCACCAGGGCGCCCGACAACACCAGGGTGAACTCGACATCGGCGATCGAGGCGCGAATGGTTTCGGTAGAATCATGCACGGTTTCGAGCGTCACGCCGGCCGCGAGCGAGCGGCTGAGCTTCGGCAGCTCCCGTTTCAGGCGGTCCACCGTCTCGACCACATTGGCGCCGGGCTGCCGCTGAACGTCGATGATGACGGCCGGGTGGCCCTTGTACCAGCCGGCCACGCGGGCGTTCTCGAGCCCGTCCACCACGTCGGCCACGTCGCGCAGCAACACCGGGGCGCCGTTGCGGTAGGCCACGACGATGGATTTGTATGTGTCGGCCGCATCGATCTGGTCGTTGGCCGCGATCGTATAGGCCTGGGCCTTGCCGTCGAGCGAGCCTTTCGAACCTGCCACATTGGCGTTGCTGATCGCGGTACGTAGATCCTCGATGGCGATCCCGTAGGCCGCAAGCCGCGTCAGGTCGGCCTGGATGCGGATGGCGGGGCGGATGTTGCCTTCGACCGCCACGTGGCCGACGCCCGTCACCTGGCTGAGGCGGGGCCCGAGCAGGGTGTCGGCGACGTCCGACAGCCCGCGCAGCGGCACCGTGTCGGAGGTGAGCGCCAGCGTGAGGATCGGCGTGTCGGCCGGGTTCACCTTCGAATAGGTGGGCGGGTAAGGGAGATTCTTCGGCAGCGTCGAGGCGGCGGCGTTGATGGCCGACTGCACGTCCTGGGCGGCGGCGTCGATGTCGCGTCCGAGTTCGAATTGCAGCGTGATCTGGCTCAGCCCGAAGGAGCTCTGCGACGACATGGTCTGCAAGGACGGGATCTGGCCGAACTGTCGTTCGAGCGAAGCCGTCACCAGGGCCGCGATCGTGTCCGGGTTGGCACCGGGCAATTGCGTCGTCACCTGGACGGTGGGGAAGTCGACCTGCGGCAGGGACGACACCGACAGCTGCCGATAACCCAGGATGCCGGCCAGCAGCACGGCCACGGCCAGCAGGGCCGTGGCGATCGGCCGGCGAATAAAGAGTGAGGAGACGCTCATGGGCGCGGCGTTCCGAGGTTCGCCCGATGGCATGCTGCCATCGCATGGTCAAAGCAAGGCCACCGGTGGAGCGGTGCGGTGCGGCTCTGTGAACCGGGGCTCACTCCTGCCGCGCGCCGGTGCGCTCCTGCCCGCCAGCGTTCCGGTTTCTGCGATGTGGCTCCGCCCCGTTGGCGTCCGGCTTGGCTTGCGGCGGGGAAGCGCCTTCCGGAGCCGTCGCGTCCGCCACCGCAACCTTGGCGCCGTCTGTCAGCCGCGTGAAGCCGGTCGTCACCACCTCGGCCGGCGGGGCGAGGCCCGCCGTCACGACACTGCGATCCTCGGTCTGCCGCCCGACGGTGATCTTCTGCAGCTGCACGGTCGAGTCCGGCTTCACCACGAAGACGAAAGCACCGTCCGGGCCGCGCTGCACCGCCGGGGTCGGCACCACCACCACGTCGGGGTCGGTCGCGATGGTGAGCCGCAGGTTGACGAACTGGCCGGGCCAAAGCTGCAGCGCCGTATTGGGAAAGCTGCCCTTCAATTTCACGGTGCCGGTGGTCTGGTCGACCGTGTTGTCCACCACGTCGAGGACGCCGGTGTCGATCAGCTGCCGGGTGTCGGGGTTGAATGCTTCGAGCTTCAACGGCGGGCCGCCCGCCTGGGCGGCGTTGATCTGGCCGAGCAGCTGCTGGGGCAGGTTGAACACGGCCGCGACCGGCTTCACTTCCGCGATGGTGACGATGCCGGTGGTGTCGGACGCATGCACGATGTTTCCGGCGTCGACGAGCCGGATGCCGGTACGGCCCGAGATAGGTGCCCGGATGGTGGCGTAATCGAGCGTCGCCTTGGCGTTGTCGATGGCGGCCGTGTCCTGCTCGATCAAGGCCCTGTTCTGCGCCACCTGGGCCTTCTGGGTATCGGCCTGCTGGGCCGAGCCATATTGGGTCGAGGCCAGCTTGGTGTAGCGCACGAGGTCGGCCTGTGAATTGGCCAGGGTGGCCTCGTCCTGAGCCTTCTTGGCGACGGCCTGATCGTAGGCGGCCTGAAAGGTGACGGGGTCGATGCGGGCCAGGATGTCGCCCTTGGCCACGTCCTGCCCGTCCCTGAAGGCGAGCTCGACCAGCTTGCCGTCGACCTGGCTCTTGACCGTAACGCTGTTGGTCGCCTGCACGGTGCCCAGCACCTCCGCGGTCACCGGCACGTCGGCGCGCTCGACGGGGCTGGCCAGCACCGGCGTGGTGCCATCGGGGCCGCCGCGCCGACCACCGCCACCGCCACGTCGGCGTCGGCCCTGGCCTTGCGGTTCAGACTCCTGGGCTGCGCCGCCGGCGTCGGCCGTCTCGTGGTTTGTGACCGTCAACCCCGGCACGTCGGGCAGCCAGGGCAGCCGTGTGTGCAAAGCCGGGATGCGCTCGACCGCCACAAAGGCAGCCAGCAGGATCAGGACGAGCCAAACGAGGCGCCTCACGACCGCGGACCCTCGAGCCCTGCCGCGACCGGGCCCGACAAAGCGCGCGCGAGCCCCGGCAGCGCACCATCGAGCGGCGGCACCGTGACGGCGGCCGGCTGCACCCAGCCGCCGCCGAGCGCCTGCGCCAGGCTGGCAAGGGCCTGAAAGCGGCTCAGCCGCGCCGTGACCAGCGCGTCCTGCGCGGAAAACAAGGATTGCTCCGCCTGCAGCACCTGCACGATGTCGATGGTTCCTTCCTTGAGGCGTTCGGCCGTGATGTCATAGGCACGCCGTGACGAGTCGACCGCGGTCGAGAGCCGCTTTTGCAGCTCCGTGTCCTGTTCCACCGCGATCAAGGCATTTTCCACATCGACGAAGGACTGGATGACGGCTTTGCGATAGTCGGCGAGGTCTTCGAGATTGCGACCCTTCGCCAAAGCGAAATCGCCCTGCAGGGCCCCACCGTCGAACAAAGGCTGCGTCAGCCCGGCCGCCACGGAGCCGAAAGCCGCCTCGGGCCGCAGCAGGGTCTTCAACACCGTGCTCTCGAAGCCGCCGCTCGCAGTCAGGCTGAGCGTGGGAAAGAAGGCGGCCTTGGCCGATCCGACGCTGGCGTCGGATGACGCGAGCGTCGATTCCGCTTCGGCGACGTCCGGCCGCCGGCGCAGCAGTTGCGACGGGACGCCGGCCGGGATCGATGGCGTTTTCAGACGGGTCAGGGTGCCACCCTTGATGCTCAGGCTTTCGGGCGTCCGGCCGGCCAGGATGGCGATCTGCGTCTTGGCCTGCTGCAGTTGAAGCTGCAGCGGCGGAAACTGGGCCAGCACCTGGTTCACCAGCGTTTCCTGCTGGGCCACTTCGAGCTGCGACACGGTGCCAACCGCGAGGCGGCTCTTGATGGCCTCCAGGATGAAACGCGAATCCTTCAGGTTGGTGACTGCGACCGCCATCCGGTCCTGCGCCGACAACAGGGTGAGGTAGGCGTTCACCGTGGCAGCGACCGAAGACAGGACCAGCGTGTCCTTGGCGAAGCGGGTCGCCACCGCGGTTTCTTCGGCCGCGAGGCCGGCGAGGCGGTTGCGGCCCCAAAGGTCGAGCTCGTAGGAAGCGCTCAGCCCCAATTGATGCGAGCCTAGCGCCGTCGTGGTGTACGGGCTCGCCGTCGAGCGCGCCGTGCTGGGCGTCCAGCTCCGCGAAGAACTGGTGTTGCTGTCGAGCGTCGGCAGCAAGGCCGCGTCGGTGATCTGCGCCTGCGCGTCGGCCTGGATGATGCGAGCCGCGGCGGCCTGGACGTCGAGGTTGTTGTCGGCCGTCGATCGAGCCAGCCGCGTCAGTTCCGGCGAACCGAACAAGGCAGGCCAGTCGGTGGTGATCGACGGGCTCGGTGTCGCTCCGGCATGGTCGAAGCGGTTCGGAACCGCGAGGTCGGCGCCCGGCCGCGTCGTGTCGAGCACGCAGGCCGATAGCCCGAACGAAACGGCGAGGGCCGTTACAACACGCCGGGCCTCGCCGCGCGTTGTGGACATCTGGTCTTCTCGGTGTCGCACTCGTGACCAAGCCGCCGCGGGAATATTGCCCGCAGCTTAAGCTTCAGGATTATGGCAGAACGACAGCGACGACCCATGACCCCGAAGCCATCGTTGTGGATGGCGTGAAAGGGCCGGGTGATGCGTCATGGAAGCCCAGCGCAGGTAAGGACGGTTCGCCTATGACCACGACATCAAGCCCCGTTCCCGGCGAGGCGATCGCGTCCGGCGCCCGCATCGGCCACGTCCATCTCAAGGTGGCCGATATCGACCGGGCTCTCGGGTTCTACTGCGGGGTGCTGGGCTTTACCTTGATGCAGAGGTTCGGGCGTCAGGCGGCTTTCGTGTCGGCCGGCGGCTACCACCACCACATCGGTCTCAACACCTGGGAAAGCCATGGCGGGTCGCCGCCTGCGGCCGGGACGACAGGGCTCTACCACCTCGCCATCCTGTATCCACGGCGCGCCGACCTTGCGACGGCGCTGCGCCGGTTGATCGCGGCCGGCGTATCGCTCGATGGAGCGTCCGACCATGGCGTGAGCGAGGCCCTCTACCTGAGGGACCCGGACCAGAATGGTGTCGAACTTTATTGGGACCGGCCGCAAACGGATTGGCCGCTCGACCGCGAGGGTGGACTCGCGATGGTGTCGCTAGCGCTCGACCTCAAGTCCCTGCTGGCCGAGCCGATCCCGCCGGCATGATCAGCCGGCCGTCGCAGCCCCGGAGGCGAGCTTCGCCTCAAGCACCACGAGGCGCTTCTTCAAGGCCTCGTTCTCGTCGCGCGCCGTGGCGGCCATGTCGCGCACCGCCTCGAATTCTTCGCGCGACACCACGTCCATGGAGGACAGAAGCCGCTCGGCCTGGGTCTTGACCGCCGTCTCGGCTTCACGCCGGACCCCATGGGCGACGCCAGCGGCATCGGTCATCAACTTGGCCATCTCATCGAATATGCGACCGCGCGGCGCCATGCTGGTTCTCCCTCGACCTGAGGTCCCAGATGGCCCGAACGGTCGCGGCGCGCAAGGGTGGGCGGCGCCTTAGTTCACCGGCACCACATAGCGCTCCACCGGCTCGACGGCCTTCAACAGCCCCTTGCTCTTCAGGTAGTCGGCCATGCGGGTGTAGCGGGCGAGGTCCACAGCGGCGGGATCATGGTCGAGGCGCGGCAAGGTATCGGCCCAGGCCTGCTTGTTGAGCGGGTCGTCGAGCTTCGGATAGGCCTTGATGAACTGGGCCCAGGCCTCGGCCGGGTGGTTGAGGATGAACAACGTCGCGTCCTCGGTGGCGTCCAGGAAGGCCCGGGTTTGCGGTGCCTTGGCCTTGTCGGGGGTCGTCACGTAGATCAACTCGTCATAGGCGGGGAAGCCGACGTCCTCCGGGTAGAAGGCCCGGCCGGGATGGCCGGCGAGCTTCATCTCGGTCAGCTCGAAGTTGCGGTAGCCGCCCACCACGGCATCGACCTGCTTGCTGACGAGCGCCTCGGTGAGGGCGAAGTTGACGTTGACGAGCTTCACATCGGCGACCGTGAGACCGGCCTTGGCCAGCATGGCCGACAGCATCACGTCCTCGAAGCCGGACACCGAATAGCCGATCGACTTGCCCTTCAGGTCCGCGAGGCTCTTGATCGGGCCGTCCTCCAGCACGATCAGCGTGTTCAGCGGCGTCGCGATGGCGGCGCCGACCCGCACGAGGTCGATGCCTTCCTGGCGCGACAGGTAGAAGCTCGGCTGGTAGGTGACCGCGATGTCGCCCTGTCCGGCTGCGACGAGGCGCGGCGGCATGGCAGGATCGGCGGGTTCGATGAAGCTGACGTCGAGGCCGTGCCGGGCGAAGAAGCCGCCCTCCTTGGCGATCACTAGAGCGGCATGATCCGGATTGACGAACCAGTCGAGCAGGATCGTGAGTTTCG
The DNA here is from genome assembly GCF_033947565.1 of Lichenihabitans sp. Uapishka_5. Taxonomy (NCBI): domain Bacteria; kingdom Pseudomonadati; phylum Pseudomonadota; class Alphaproteobacteria; order Hyphomicrobiales; family Lichenihabitantaceae; genus Lichenihabitans; species Lichenihabitans sp. Uapishka_5. Next base: position 97,450 of record NZ_JARPVX010000003.1, on the reverse strand, counting down.
TTTCGGCCAGGGCCGGGGTCAGCGTGGCCATGAAGGCGGCCAGCAGCATGGCGATCAAGCGCATCGAGGATTTCTCTCCGGTTGTGAACGGGTTCAAAGCGTGTCGGGCGCCCAGAAGACGAGACGGCGAGTCAGGAGGCCGACAAGCCCCCACAAGGCCACCGAGAAGGCGGCCAGGATCGTCAGCCCGGCGAAGACGACGTCGGTCTGCATGCGGGCATTGGCATGCAACATCGCGAGGCCAAGGCCCGACGACGAGCCGACCCATTCGCCGATGATGGCGCCGATGGGTGCCCCGGCGGCCGCCACCCGCAGCCCGCTGCCGAGCGCCGGCAAGGCGGCCGGGACGCGGATGAGGAACAACAGGTCGCGCCGGCTGGCGCCATGCAGCCGCGCCAGGTCGACGAGATTTTCGTCCGTGCGGCGCAGGCCTTCGAGGAAGGTGGTGGTGACCGGGAAGAAGATCACCAGCGCCGCCATGGCGAGCTTCGACGTGATGCCGAAGCCGAGCCAGATCACCAGCAACGGCGCGATGGCGAAGACGGGCAGCGCCTGGGTGACGACGAGGATGGGCGCGAGGGCGCGTTCGAGGATCGGCGCCCGCGCCATCAGGAGCGCCGCACCGGCGCCGGCCAGGACGCCGATCGCGAGGCCGCCGATCATCTCGCCGAAGGTCACGAGTGCGTCGGGCCACAGCAGCGGGAATCGGATGACGAGCGTTGTGGCGACGCGCGATGGGGCCGGCAGCAGGTACGGCGGCACCGCGAATGCCCGCACGGCGATTTCCCAGGCGGCCATCAGCCCGAGGAGCGTCGACACGGCGGTCCACGGCACGGTCTTCGAGAGAGCCGCGAACCGCGAAACAGCGAGGTCGTCCCGCACCGGCGGGCTTAGGATAATGGACGGGCCCGCCACACAGGGTTCGGACCGCAGGCCGGGCCTGGGCATCGCTTCGTTCCCTCCGCCGGCATGATCCGGTTCAGGTTCAACGGGTTTCTCTCACGGGCGAGAGCTCTCAGCTCGGCTTGAACACCGAACACCCCGACGTAGCGGAAAGCTTAAAGACGACCGGGGCCGCCGGCAACCCGGTTTATCGACCCGTGCGGCGGCGCACGAAGTCGAGGATGGCCGGATCGGTGAAGTCTCGACCGGCCACATGGGCGCCGGCCTGCCGCAGCGCCTCGGGGTCGAAGGTCGAGGCGATGCCCACGACGCCGAGGCCGGCGCCCGCGGCCGAGGCGATACCGGTGCGTGAATCCTCGAACCCGACCGACCGGGCCGCATCGCCGCCCATGGCGTCGAGGGCCGTCAGATAGGGCAGGGGATGTGGCTTCGCCTGGGGCAGCTCGGGGCCGATCACCACCAGCTTGAAGCGGTGACGGATGTCCAGCATGGCCAGCACCGCATCGGCATTGGCGCGCGGCGCATTGGTGACGACCGCGCAAGGGACCGCCTCGGCATCGGCCCAATCTAACAGGCCCAGCAAGCCTGACGCGGCCTCGACCGCATGCAGGCGCTCGCGGTAGGCCGCTTCCTTGCGGTCCATCAGGATGAGACGGTCGGCTTCGGGCAGCCCAGGCACGAACTCCGCCGCGATGTCGGGGTTGTTTCGGCCGATGATGCGCGACGTGTAGACGTCCCAATCGACCGCCACCCCGTGGGGCGTGAAGATGCTTTGGAACGCCTCGAAATGCAGGTGGTCGGTTTCCGCGATCGTGCCGTCGAGGTCGAAAAGGAGTGTCGCTGTCATGCACCCTTCTAGCATGGCCAGGATCGGGTCGGCGATGGTCGTTAAGGTTTCGTTAACCGCGTTTGTTTAGCGTCGGTTTACGCCCGCCTCCGTCGTCGGACCCCTGCATGAGCCTCGCCGAAGACCTTCCCCGCTCGTATCTCGGTTCACTGAGCCGGCCGACGTCGCCCAAGCTGACACGCGTGTCGCTGGCCGATCTCGTGACACGGCCGGTGGCGACCGAGGCCCGCGCGACCGTGCAGCGGGCCCCCTTGCCAGAAGCCGAGCTTCCTGCCGAGCCCTCCGTGGTGGCGATGCCGCGGCGCGCCGAGCGGGCCGCCCCGGGCGACGCCAGCCTCGAGATCCTGGACCGGGCCTCCAAGGGCATGTCGCTGATCCTCAGCCGCTACAAGCAGCTCGAAGACCACGTGAAGCAGGTCGATTCCTGGTCCAACGCCCAGATCCAGGCCGCCGAGGCCGAGGCGGCCCGCTGGCAGGATGCCGCCAGCACGGCCGAGAAGCGGCTCGAAGACTGCCAGCGCAGCCTTGAAATCATGGTGCGGCGTGCCGAAGCGGCCGAGCAGGCCATGTATCGCGACAAGGAAGCTCTGACGGTTTTGCAGGAGCGCATCATCGAATCGTTCGGCTTCGGCTCGGATGCCCACGATGCCATCGCGGCTGGCTTGCAGCTGGACTGACACGTCTGAACAAGGCGGATGACAGGCGCGGACCCTCCGGGTGCCGCGCCTTTTTCATTTTGAGGCACAAACCTCGGCCATGCTGCGAACGATCTGGGCCTCGGCACGTTAGCTGCCTGCCGGCGGGGGCTGGACTGGCCATCACGGCTTAGCCGTGGCGTGGAATTTGGGGATGGACACCATGGCGGATACGACGGCGCGGCAGCCGGCACAGGTCACGCCGCCACCTTTGCCTGGGTTGAACAGCCTCGTCACGTTGATCACCGGCGTTGTGGTCGTGGCAGCGCTTTACCTCGGTCGCGAGGTGCTGGTCCCGATCACGCTGGCGATCCTGTTGTCGTTCGTGTTGTCGCCGATCGTGGCGCTGCTACGCCGAATCCACGTGCCGCAGATTCCCTCGGTTTTGGTTGCCGTGGTCATTGGCCTTGGCGCCATCGGGGTTCTGGTCGGGATCATCGGATTGCAGATCGCCGGATTGGCGGGCGACGTCCCGCGCTATGCTGCCACGATCGAGACCAAGGCGACGGCCCTGCAGGGTGCCACCCTCGGTCGGCTCCGCTCGATGACCGAACGCATCGGCGAGCATATGAAGCCCGAGGGCACCAACGCTCCCGAGGCGGCGGCAACAGCCGCGTCCCCTGACGGCGCGAAGCCGACCACCGTCGAGGTGCGCCAGCCTCCGTCCACCCCGCTCGAGATCGCCCGAAACGTCCTCGAACCGGTGTTGAAGCCGATCGAGAGCGCGCTGATCATCTTCATCGTCGCTGTGTTCATTCTCATGCAGAAGGAGGATCTGCGCGACAGGATGATCCGGCTGGCTGGGTCTGGCGACCTTCATCGCACCACCGTGGCGATGGACGATGCGGGCCACCGCCTCAGTAAATACTTCCTCGCCCAGGTCGGCATCAACACGGTGTTCGGCGCCGTGATCGGCATCGGACTGTATTTCATCGGTGTGCCGTCGGCCCTGTTATGGGGCATCCTGGCCGGCATCCTGCGCTTTGTTCCCTATGTGGGTGCCGTGCTGGCAGCCGCGCTGCCTTTGGCGCTTGCGGCGGCGGTCGATCCTGGCTGGAGCTTGGTGATCTGGACCGCTGGGCTGTTCCTGATCAGCGAAACCATCACGGGCCAGGTGGTCGAGCCCCTGATCTATGGTCATTCGACCGGGCTTTCGCCTGCCGCCGTGGTGATCGCGGCGATCTTCTGGTCTTGGATCTGGGGGCCGATCGGCCTCATCCTGTCGACGCCGCTGACCTTGTGCCTCGTGGTTCTGGGACGCTACGTCGACCGGTTGGAATTCCTCGACGTGCTGCTTGGCGATCGCCCTGCGCTGACGCCGGTGGAGAACTTCTACCAGCGCATGCTGGCCGATGATCCCGACGAGGCACTCCAGCAGGCGGAACTGCTGCTGAAGGAGCGGTCGCTCACGACTTACTACGACGAGGTGGTGCTGAAGGGCCTTCAGCTCGCGGCCAATGATGCGTCGCGTGGCGTCCTGCAGGACGATCGCATCGACAACATCCGCATGAGCGTGCGGCACCTGGTGGAAGACCTCGGCCACCATGACGACCGTGACCCCCACCCGGAGGAAAAAGCCGCCGCCGCTGGCGTGACGTCCAAAGCTGAGCGCGATGTGCCGGCACCGAACGCTATCGACGCAACGCCTCCGGCGGAAGACGAGCTGGCGCCGCAATGGCAGGTCGAGGCACCTGTGCTGTGTCTGGCTGGGCGTGGTCCGCTCGACGAAGCCGTGTCTGCGATCCTCGGGCAGTTGCTCGACAAACATGGACTTGGGAGCCGCATGGCCGCGCACGACCTCGCGTCGCGGGACGGCATCCGGTCGCTCGACCTCGGCGATACCGCGATGATCTGCGTCAGCTATCTCGATCTCAACAACAATCCGGCTGCACTGCATTATCTCGTGCGGCGGCTCAAGGCGCGGGCGCCCAATGTGTCGATCCTGGTTGGTCTCTGGCCGGCGGATGCCAAGGTGCTCCAGGACGAGCGCCTGCGGTCGGTCATCGGGGCTGACCATTTCACGACGTCGCTGCGCGAGACGGTCGAAACCTGCGTGGCCGTGGCTCACCAGAAGGCTGCGGAAACGCGGGCGTCCGGTGCCATCCAGGCGGTAGCCTGACGCATGCCGGCTTGGATCAACGTGCATCATCATGCTGCCCCTTTGCATAGGAGGGCAGCATGGTGATGCCGGTGTCGAACCCTCCGGTTCCTCTCGATGCGGCCGACACGTCTTCCCGGCTTCAGCGCAATGCCCGCTTCACGCTGGTTGCGGTTCTGCTCGGCCTCAGCCTGTGGACCATCCACGATTTTCTGCCCGCCCTAGTGTGGGCAGCCGTTCTGGCCATCGCGTTCTGGCCGCTGTATCGGCGCACCCTGCGGCGGTTTCCGCCGGGGCGTCACAACATCCTGGTGCCGGGAGCCTTCTCGCTGGGCCTCGGGCTCCTGTTCGGATTGCCATTGCTGGTGCTGGTCATCCAGGGGGCCCGCGAAGCCCATGACGTCATGGGGCTGTATCGTCAGGCCACCACTTCCGGCATCCCGGAGCCCGAATGGGTGCGCCACCTGCCACTCGGCTCCGATGCCATATCGCACTGGTGGCAGGACAATCTGGCCAACGGTGTCGAGCCGGACGGTTTGGCTCAGCGCATCAACAAGGCGCAGGTCGCCCGCACCGGGCGCCGGATCGCCAAGGATGTCGTGCATCGCGGGGTGCTGTTCTTCTTCGCCCTGATGACGTTGTTCTTCCTGCTGAAGGAAGGCGAAGCGCTGATGCGGCAGATGCTGGTCGCGAGCGGCAAGCTGTTTGGCGCGCGTGGCGAACGCATCGCTCATCAGATGGTGGCCTCGGTGCACGGCACCGTGGACGGACTGGTGCTGGTTGGCCTCGGAGAAGGATTCCTGATGGGCATCGCCTATGCGGTGGCAGGGCTGCCGCACCCCATTCTGTTTGGCGCCCTCACGGCCGTCGCCGCAATGGTGCCTTTTGCGGTCACGGTGGTGTTGCTGCTGGCGGGCGCAGTGCTGCTGGTGCAAGGCAGCGTGGTGGCCGCCATCGTGATCGTGGCCCTCGGGTCGATCCTGGCCTTCGCGGCCGACCATTTCATCCGCCCCGCGCTGATCGGCGGCACCACCCGCCTGCCGTTCCTGTGGGTGCTGATCGGCATCCTGGGCGGTGTGGAAACCTGGGGCCTCGTCGGCTTGTTCGCCGGTCCGGCCCTGATGGCGGCCACCATCCTGCTGTGGCGCGAGCTGGTCGGCGACGAGGCGGTCGGGAAGCCCGTCTAGCAGCCGGTCCCCAGTCCACCGCGTCAAATCACTCATGAGCATATCGATGACCACACAAGTTCCGTCCCGCCGTTATCCGGTGGGAGCCGAATGTCTGGGTGACGGCGTGTCGTTCCGGGTGTGGGCCCCGAAACACGGCCGCGTGGCGATCGAGGTCGACGGCGCCGAACACATCCTGGAGCCGGATCAGGACGGGTATTTCGCGATCCATATCCCGGGGCTCGGGGAGGGCGCACGCTATGCCTATCGGCTCGAGGACGGCATCACGGCCTATCCCGACCCTGCCTCGCGCTTCCAGCCTGAAGGGCCGCATGGGCCCTCGATGGTGGTCGATCCGTCGCGCTTCGCCTGGAGCGATGCGGAGTGGCGCGGCGTGCCGGCCACGCAGCGCGTGGTGTATGAGATGCACATCGGCACCTTCACGCCGGAAGGCACCTGGGCCGCAGCGATCGCCAAGCTGCCCCACCTGCGCGACGTCGGCATCACGATGATCGAGATGATGCCGGTGGCCGAGTTCCCCGGCCACTTCGGCTGGGGCTACGACGGCGTCGACCTGTTCGCGCCGACCCACCTCTATGGGGCGCCGGACGATCTGCGTCGCTTCATCGACAGCGCCCATGGCCTCGGCATCGGCGTCATCCTCGACGTCGTCTACAATCACTTCGGGCCCGACGGGAATTACATCGGCGCCTACAGCCAGGACTACTTCACCGATCGCCACGCCAACGAATGGGGCGAGTCGCTGAACTACGACGGCCGCAACGCCCATGGGTTGCGCGACCTCGTCATCAGCAACGCAGCCTATTGGGTCGACGAGTTCCATTTCGACGGGCTCAGGCTCGACGCCACGCAAAGCATGCACGACGATTCCGACGACCATGTCATCGCGGCCTTGACGCGGGCCGCCCGCGCAGCCGGACCGGGACGCGCGGTTTACGTCGTGGCCGAAAACGAGCCCCAGGACACGGACCTGGTCAGGCCGCGCGAGGCCGGCGGCTGCGGCCTCGACGGGTTGTGGAACGACGACCTGCAGCATTCCGCCCTGGTGGCCCTGACGGGACGCAACGAATCCTATTACGTCGACTATGAGGGGACGCCGCAGGAGCTCATTGATGCGGCGCGCTTCGGCTACCTGTTCCAGGGGCAGCGGTATGCCTTCCACGGCAAGCCGCGCGGCGTGCCGGCCCAGGACATCGATCCCGCGGTTTTCGTCACCTACCTTGAGAATCACGACCAGATCGCCAATTCGGTCCATGGCCGACGCGTCCACCAGATGACGAGCCCCGGCCGCTTCCGGGCCATGACGGGGCTGCTGCTGCTGGTGCCGGGCACCCCGATGCTGTTCCAGGGCCAGGAGTTCAACGCCTCGACGCCATTCCATTACTTCGCCGACCACGAGGCGCCGTTGTCCGAGATGGTCCGCAAGGGCCGGATCGAGACCCTGGCGCAGTTCCCGAGCTATGCCGACCCGGCCTGCACGGCTGTGATCCCGACGCCGCATGCGATCGAAACTTTTGCGCGCTGCCGACTCGACTGGTCGGAAGTCGAGCGTCACGCCAGCGCCATGGCGTTGCATCGGGATCTGTTGGCCCTGCGACGCACCGTCCGGTCCTCCGAGCGGCGTGTCGATGGCGCCGTACTGGGCCCGGAAGCCCTGGCGCTGCGCTTCACCCCCCTCGACGGCCGATCCTTGCTGCTGCTCGTCAACCTTGGCCTCGATCTGCGGCTGCGCAGTATCCCGAGCCCGCTGGTGGCACCCCCGCGCGGTGGCGACTGGGCCGTGCGGTGGTCGAGCGAGCACCCGACCTATGGCGGCAGCGGCACGCCGGAGATCGTGGGCCCGCAAGGCTGGACGATCCCAGGCCATGCGGCAATCCTGCTGGCCGGCTGAACGCAGTCTCTCGGAGGCTGCTTGGTTTCCCCGACCAAGCAGCCTCCGATGCGCCGCGACGATCCGGCAAACGCTTCATGCGCGCCTCAGAAGCCAAAACGCGAAAAAGCCGCCCGAAGGCGGCTTTTTACGATTGTCGAACAGTCTTGAATTGATGGTCGGAGTGATAGGATTCGAACCTACGACCCCCTCGTCCCGAACGAGGTGCGCTACCAGGCTGCGCTACACTCCGACTTGCCGGCATCGCGTCGCCGACTGCTGCTCTATACTGGGGCCGCCGACGGCCTGCAAGCGCCATTATCGGACGATCACAGGCCATAAACGGCAAAAACCCTGCCAGTACATCCGTGGCAGGGTCTTTGATCGCGCGGTCAACCCGCGCACCGCATGATTTAACGATGCGGTATGGAGAATTTATGACGCAACGTGCTTAACAAGCCGTTACCGGTTTCGTGGATTCGGCAAACTTTCTGGCAGGGCCATTGGAACGCGAGGACGAGCTGGCTCGAAGACAAACGAAGACGGCATCGGAGGTCCTGCCACAGCTCAGGCTCGGAGGCTTCAGTGTCATCCCCTTGAGCCAAAACCTATATCCTTTAGGCGCTCTCTCAACGCATCGAGGTCGCGACACCCTCGGCAAAGCCCTGTGCCGCAACCAGCGTCGAGATCGGAGCGGGACCGGTGTTGGCTTTACCGAGCGGGGTGAACCGCCACCCCTGCACCGAAACCTGGAGGCCCTTGCCACGATGCAAGGCGGCGATCTCGTCGCTGTCGAGGCTCCACACGGCTTCGCAGGCATCCGCCGAGCATAAGGCGACAGGGATGCGCCGCGCCTTGCCGCGGCCGGCGGCATTCATCGCGGTGATCCACACCCCGTAGGGCAGCGACAGGCCGAACGGCAGCCTCAACAAGGCTGCCGGGCGACCATCGTCGCCGGTCGAGACCGTCAGGGCCACCTTGGCGCTCCCGATCGCCACCGGCGCCGCCCGCAGGCTGCAGAAACGGTGTTTCAAGCGGGGAACGAGGTCGCACACCACCGTCCATCCCCCGTGGGTCTCGGTCGATCGCTGTACCTCGCCGTCGCGGAACAGGCCGATCTCGACCGGGGCCGAGGCGAGGGCAGGCTCGGCCCAGGCAGGGGCCGAGGGGAGGGCGGCTAAGGCGATGAGCAGCGCCGCCAAGGCCGGCATCAAAAGGCGAGGCATGACGGCACCCGCCTCAGTTGATCGCGAAGGAGGCGCCGATGACGCCGCCCACATCCGGGTGGTCGATCGTCGGCGCGGCCGAGATGGCTGCATTGACCCGGACGCGGCCGGTTTCCGATGTGCCGGCGACCCCGAAGGCTAGGCCGACCTGGCCGTTGTAATAGGCTGTGGCCCCGCCCACCGAGAACTTGCCGGGCCGGTCGTCGTAGCGCAGGCCCGTGGCCGCGAGCGCCAAGGCCGTGCCACCGGCGGCGTCGCGCCGCGCCGAAGCGATCTCGCGCCCGGTCAGCGCCTGGAGGTTGCTGATGCGCGAATCGGTATAGGCTTGCGCCTGCCCGAGGGTGCCGGCGGAGGCGCTTTGCAGCTGGTTCAGGTTGACGGCATCGGTGCCTTGTTGGCCGGGCGCCAGATTGCCGATGGTAACGCCGCCGGGCTGGCCACCGCTCAACGTGATCGTGTTGGTCTTGACGCCATCGACGGTCGTGTATTGCACCGAGGTGGCGGCCACGGCTTGCACCTGTCCGACGGTGGCGGCGTCGTTGGTCGCGACGCCGGGCGCGAGGTTGTGGATCACCACCGGGCCGCCCGCATCGCTGCCGAGCGTCACCGATGAAAGCGTGGTGCCGTCCGTGGCGCGATCGTATTGCACGGCGCCATGCTGCAGCGACGCGACCTGCTGGGTGGTGTTGAAGAGTTGGCCGCCGTTGACGGCATCGGTCGAGCCGGCCGCCACCTGGCCCGCCGCCACGTTGATGATGCGGCGCTCCGCTCCTGCGGCGCCGACTGAGACGACGTCGGCCTGACCTCCATCGGTCGATCCCGCCCCGAGCGCCACCGAGTTGCGGCCAGTGGCCGTCGCCCCATAGCCGCCGGCCGTCGCATCGGCCCCCGTGGCCGTGGGGGCGGCGCGCGCCGCCGTGTTGTTGCCCACGAAGGGCGCCGTGCCGCCGGTCGTCGGTGTGGTCGATCCAAGCGCGACATCGACCGCGTCGAGCGCCGCTCCCACATTGGCGTAAACAGTGCCGCGGATCGTGAAGCTCGGCAGCGTCACGGTGCCGAGCAGCGGATTATAGACCGAACCGCCTCCGAGGGTCGCGGCTGTGGCGGCGCCCAACTGGGCCGACACGCCCCGCACCTGCCCGACATTGGCGGCATCGGTGTCGGCGGCCCCGGCCGCCAGATTCGTGACCTGCCGCAACGCGCCCGTGGCACCGACCGAGACTTCGCCGGCGGAATTTTGGGTGCCAAGCAAGCCAAGTGCATCATAGGCCGTCACGGCGCCGCGCGCCGCGACGCTGCCGGCGCCAAGCGCCGTGCTGTTGGCCGCGGTGGCCGTGGCGCCGGTGCCAAGCGCCAGGGCATTGGCGACGCCGGGCGCCGTGGTGGCCCCATTGCCGAGCGCCACGGCGCTGAGGGCGCCCGCCGAGGCCGGCGTACCGCTAGTGCCGAGCCCGGTGATCTGGCCGCCGCCGATGGTGATCCCGGCCACGTTGTTGACCGCAAGACCGTTCAGCGCCAGGTTGCAGGCGCTCGACGGCGTGGTCACGAAAGTGTTGGTCGAAGGGTCAAGCAGGCCGATGCCGACCTGCCGTCCGCTCAACGGCGCCACCACATTGGTGTTGACGCCGTCGATGACGGTGTTGAGGGGCGGCAACAACGTGCCGAGCGTCGTGTCTGCGCTGTGCACCACCCCCGTGAGCGACGGCAGCGCCACCCCGAGCCCTGTACACACGTCCGTAAAGCTCGCCGGCGCCGCCAGGGCGGCCATCGGCGAACCGAAGCCGATGCAGGCCGTGGTGCCGAGAAGCAGCCCGGCTCGGCATGCCCACCTCGACGAAATGCCACCATGAAATTTTGCGTGCTGTCCCATGTCCGTCCGCTCCGAATGCAACTTCAGGGTGAATAAGAATGGTTAAGCAATCGTAGTGGATTCAGGAGAGCGCGCGGCGTTGGGACGGGGGCGCCCGACCATGGGTGGCCAGTGCCGGAATGCGACATGGCGGATCCGAAATGGGACTGTACGACCGTAAAAAACGCGAGCGCGCAGAAGCTCTGTTCAGCGCGTTCGCATCTGGATTTGCCAGGACAGCCTTAATGTCCCGCCTGCGAAGGCGACGGCACCTCAGGCTGACGATATGCCGAAGCCTTGGCCGGCGAGGGTCGCACGCGGCCTTTCGAGGCTTTCGGCCGACGATTAACTGTTCCGGACGATGCAACGCCGGTTCGGCGCGGGACGGATCGTCGTGGTCCGCGATTTGATGATGGGGTCGGGTGTCACGTGTTGACTTGCCACGATGACACGGGGGAGCCGGGTGGAGACACCCGGCTCCTGACCCGCTGCAACCCGACCGGCGTCGGCGCAGCCGCCATCATCGCCATGAAACGGCGGGGCTCACCGGCCTTTCATCCAACAGGGCAGCCCTTCAGCCCGACGCCGAAACCGCGACCGCTCTGCGCTCGGCGCCTCCCACAAGCGCGTCACGGCCTGTTCAGCCCTGCATAGCGGCTAGCAGGCCGGGGTCGAGCAGGTCCGCGATGGTCTCGACGGTGAGATCCGCCGCCGGGTGAGCGGCCACGACGGCCGGATCGCGGCCGAACTGGCCTTGGCGCGGAAACACCGTATAGACCCGATCGCTCCAGCCGGCTTTCACGGCCGACAGGATGCGCAGCTTGTCGTCGATCAGCACATAACGGTGCGCCGGGAAGCGCCGCTCGATCTCGGGCAGCTCCTGCTCCTTGTGGACGGGCAGCATCAACTCGCCATCGACCGCTTCGAGCAGGCCAGACCTGCGCAGTTTGTTGGGCTGGAACACCGCGTCGCCATCGGTCAGCAGTACGGTGCGGCCGAGGTCGCGCAGGCGGGCCAGCAGGTCGGTGGCGCCGGGGTAGAGCAGCGTCTCAAAGGGAAAGTCGAGGATGTAGGCCGCGAGCCAAAGCCGCTCCGGGTCGGACGGGGCCTCGAGGCGAAACGTCTGGCAGGCCCCGAGATAGTCGCGATAGCCGAGCGTATGGAACAGATGGTCCTGCAGGGCCCAATAACGATCGCGCGCCGCCTCGCCCATGCGGTCGGCGATGTGGGCCTTCAGGTGGTCCTGAAAACGATCGTTGTCGAGCAGCGTGTTGTCGACATCGACGAGAAACACCAGATCGTCCGGCACGGGTCGCTCCCTCAGGGGTGTGGTGCCGCTTGTGGCGCGGGCGCGCCGGCGGCGCAAGGCATGACGGCGCTGCGCTGCGGCACCATGCCCGGGATGCGTCGGCCGGGTTGCGGCGTTGGTGGCCCATGAGCCTTGCCGAACCCTTGCTCGACGTCCTGGCGCCGCAGCCCCGAGCGCGCCAATGGCGACCCGACCGCGTGCTGGTGACGCGTGCCGCGCTAGCCTGGCCGCATGGCCGGGCCATCGTTGAGCGGGCAGCGGCGCTCGGCTGTCCAGTGGTGGAGCTGCCCGGCGACCGCCTCGTCGGCCTCGGCCAGGAGGGCGATGCCCGTGCCCGCTACAAGGCCGCCAAAGGTACGCTGGCCGTCACCGTGGCGTCCGCCGCCAAGCGACGGCTTCAACCCATCCCACCGTCGGCCGACTGGCGCTTCGACCTTGCCGAGGGCTGTCCGGCCCATTGCCAATATTGCTATCTCGCAGGCTCGCTCGGCGGGCCGCCGATCACCCGGGTCTATGCGAACCTCGATGAGATCCTCGACGGGCTCGCCGATTATCTCGGCAAGGGTGCGGTCACCTCCGCGTCCGAGGCCCGGGCCGCCGAGGGCACCACCTATGAGGCGTCCTGCTACACCGATCCGCTCGGCATCGAGCATCTGTCCGGCAGCCTGAGCGCGGCGGTGCAGCGCTTCGGCGCCTGGGACGCACCTGTGCAACTGCGCTTCACCACCAAATTCGCCGGCGTGGCGCCGCTGCTCGGGCTTGCGCACAACGGTCGCGTGCGGGTGCGGATGTCGGTCAATGCCCGGCCGCTGTTGCGCCAGGAAGGCGGCACCGCTTCGCTGGACGAGCGGTTGGCGGCGCTCGGCGCCTTGGCGCGGGCCGGCTACAAGGTGGGCCTGACGGTGGCGCCGATCCAGCCGCTCGAGGGTTGGCGGGACGCTTATGCGGACTTGTTCGATGCGGCCGCGGCGGCGCTGCGCGACGTGCGCAACCTGGACCTGACGGCAGAGTTCATCACCCATCGGTTCACGCCGAAGTCGAAGGCGGTGCTGCAGGACTGGTACCCGGCTTCCAAGCTCGAAATGGACGAAGCGCTGCGCAGCCGCAAGTTCACCAAATTCGGCTCGATCAAGCATGTCTACCCGACCGCCACGATGGGCGAGCTGCGAAGCGAACTGATGCGCCTCGCGGCCGCCGTCCTGCCCCAAGCCAAGGTGCTCTATTGGACCTGATCCCCGAAGCCATTCAGTTCGGCCCGAGCGGCGCCATGCCGAACAATCCCTGGTTGCCGATGTTGGTGTATCGCGGTGCGCTCCCGGCCGACACGGTCGATATGGCGGCGGCCTTCGAAGCCTTGTTCGGCCGGAATGGATGGCCGGCGCAATGGCGCAACGGCATCTACAGCTACCATCACTACCACGCGGACGTTCATGAGGTGCTCGGCATCGCGCGCGGCGCCACGGAGGTGCTGCTCGGCGGCCCCGAGGGGCTAAGCGTCACCGTCGCGGCCGGCGATGTGATCGTGCTGCCGGCCGGCACGGGCCATCGCAACATGACGCCCGAAGCCGACCTTCTCACCGTCGGGGCCTACCCGCCCGGCGCCGTGTGCGACGTGCGCCGCGACCCGCTGCCGCCGGACGCGCTGGCCCGCATGCGGAGCGTGTCGTTTCCCATGAGAGACCCCGTCACCGGCGCGGCTGGCGCCTTGCCGCGGCTTTGGGCTCGCTGAGCCCGGCTCACACCATGCAGCGTTGATCACCCGTGGTTCCGTCACTCCGGGCAAGCGCAGCGCAGACCCGGAACCGGGAGCTTCGGCGTCGCAGACCGGAGCACACCGGTTCCGGGTTCGGCTGCGCCGCCCCGGAATGAGGGGCGGTGACGGTTCACGATCGCTTTGGGGCGGTATAAGCCGCCGAGCGCGCCAGCCCCGGTCGGCGTCTCAGCCGGCGACCTTGCCGAAATCCGCCACCGTCAGCGTCGCGCGCCGCAGGGCGCCGAGCAGGCGCAGTCGGTTTGCCCGCAAGGCGGGGTCCTCCGCGTTGACCGTCACCTTGTCGAAGAAGGCATCGACCGGCGGGCGCAACCGGGCCAGGGCCCGCATGGCAGCCTCGAAATCCTCCCCGGCAACGGCCGTGGCGGCTTCCGCCTCTACGGTGTTGAGCGCTTCGGCGAGGGCGCGCTCCTCGGCGAGTTCGAGCCGGGCAGCATCGTGTGGCGCCTCGAAGGCCCCGACGCCGTCCTTCTTTTCTTCGGCCTTCAGGATGTTGGCGGCGCGGCGATAGCCGGCCAGCAGCGAGCGCCCGTCCTCGGTCTCAAGGAAGCGGCCCAGCGCCTCGACACGGCGCACGACCATCAGCAGGTCGTCCTGGCCCGGCAGGGCGAAGACGGCGTCGATGAGGTCGTGGCGGGCGCCCTTGTCGCGCAGGTAGATTTTGAGGCGGTCGGCGAAGAAGGCGAGGAGGTCAGTGCGTGTAGTCTCCGCACGGCGCCGGGCGATGCTCGAAGTGCTTAGCTCTTCATCGATGCTTCGCCCGATGGCAGCAGCCTTCTCATCACCTGTTAGTAGTGGTGATTGCTTGAGAGCAGCTGCCTTATCGATGAAGGGGTTTCTGGCTAGCTGACCTGCTAGTCGGGCCTGAGCAGGGTACAGAACTGAATTGAGCAATAGCTGCAACTCGCATTCCAGCACAATCCTGATCACCCCCAACGCCGCTCGGCGCAGCGCATAAGGGTCCTTGCTGCCCGTCGGCTTCTCGTCGATGGCCCAGAACCCCACGAGCGTGTCGAGCTTGTCGGCCAGCGCCACGGCGATCGACACGGGGTCGCTCGGCACGCGGTCGCCCGGGCCCTGCGGCTTGTAATGGTCCTCGACCGCCGCGGCGACGCTCGCGTCTTCGTTCTGCGCTGCCGCGTAATAGCGCCCCATCAGGCCCTGCAGCTCGGGGAATTCGCCCACCATCTCGGACACGAGATCGGCCTTAGCGAGCGTCGCGGCGCGCTCGGCCTTGGCTTGGACGGCACCGACATGCGGCGCCAGCTCGCGGGCGAGCGCCACGATGCGCTCGACCCTTTCGTCCTGGGTGCCGAGCTTCTCGTGGAACACGATATTCTTAAGCTTTGGCAGCCGATCCTCTAGGCGGACCTTCAGGTCCGACTCCCAGAAGAACTTGGCGTCTGACAGCCGCGCCCGCACGACGCGCTCGTTGCCGGCCACGATGGCGGCGCCGCCATCCGGCGCCACGAGGTTGGAGGTGAGCAGGAATTTGTTGGCCAGCGCCCCATCGAGGCCCCGCACCACGAAGCATTTCTGGTTGGCCCGGATCGTGGCGCGGATCACTTCCGCCGGGATGGTCAGGAAGGCGGCGTCGAAGCTGCCCATCAGCACCACGGGCCACTCGACGAGCCCCGACACCTCGGCCAGCAGGGCCTCGTCCTCCACCACCTCGAGCAGCTGGGCGCCGGCGAGGTTGCGGGCATCCTGCCGGATGATCTCGGCGCGGCGGTCACCGTCGAGCTCGACCTTGTGGGCGAAGAGCGCCGGCGCGTAATCGTCGAAGCGCCGCACCGTGAAGGGCTGTGGCGCCAGAAAGCGATGGCCGCGCGTCACGTTGCCGGATTCGATCGCGCCGACGCTGAACCGCACGATCTCGGGGTCTTCGGTCTCGGCCCCGAAGGTGCAGAGAATCGACTGCAGCGGGCGCACCCAGCGCAGCGCCTCGGGGCTCGAGGAGCCCCGGCCCCAGCGCATCGACTTCGGCCAGGGAAAGGCCTTGATGAGGGTCGGCAGCAGCTCGGCCAACACCGCGATGGTGTCCTGCCCGGCGCGTGCGATCACGGCCGTATAGAAGCTGCCCTTCTTGTCCTGCGTGACCGTGGCCTCGCCGATGTGGCTCAGCCCCGCGGCCTTGAGGAAGCCCTGGATGGCGCCCTCCGGCGCCCCCACGCGCGGCCCCTTGCGCTCTTCCCGCGAATCGGGCTGCTTAGCCGGCAGGCCGGCGATGTGCAGGGCCAACCGGCGCGGGGTCGCAAAGGCCTGGGCGCCCTCGTAAACGAGGCCGCGCTCCACCAGGGCGTCGGTGACCAGTTTCTTCAGGTCGGCCGCCGCCTGCCGCTGCATGCGGGCCGGGATCTCTTCGGAAAACAATTCGAGCAGAAGGTCGGGCATGGGTCTCGGCGTTCGCGTTCGGAGGTGTGGTCGGCAGCGGCCCGCCGATTGTCAAGCGCGTTCCGGCATGGTCGCGCCACGTGCCGCGCCCTAGGTGGGCGGGAATGGCCGCAGGGTGCGGCTCGATCGGGGGAGACCGCGCATGACGTCTTGGGGTGGCACACTCGGCAATCTGGTCGAGGGGATCGGCGGCTCGGCGCTCGGGCAGAAGCTGATCGAGGCCGTGGGCCCGGCGGTGCTGGGCACGATGGTCGAGCAGCTGAATGCGAACGGCATGGGCGCCAAGGTGAATTCCTGGCTCGGCCAGGGCGACAACCAGCCCATCACGGCCGACGAGATCCGCCAGGGCCTCGGCAATGCCAAGCTGCAGGAGGTGGCGAAGCAACTGGGCCTGCCGATCGATGCGATCGCCGACGTGCTGGCCAAGAACCTGCCCATCGCGGTGAACCAGGCCGCGAAGCAAGGCTTGCTCGACGGCAAGGCGACCGGCCAACCCTGACTGTAAGGGTTCGGCTCAGGCGGGGGCGCCGCCGCCCGCCGTCTTTAGCCAGGCGGCACCGCAGGCCTTGGCGAGGTCGCGCACCCGGCCGATGTAGCTTTGCCGCTCGGTGACTGAGATGACGCCACGGGCGTCAAGCAGGTTAAAGATGTGGCTCGCCTTGATGCACTGGTCGTAGGCCGGCAGCGCCATGGCGTGGCGGTCGCCCTCGTGGCCTGCCGCGAGGATCGCCTTGGCCTCGCCCTCGGCATCCTTGAAGTGCTGAAACAAAAGGGTCGTGTCGGCCTGCTCGAAGTTGAAGCGGCTGTATTCCTGCTCGGCCTGCTTGAACACCTCGCCGTAGCTGATGCGCTCGTCGCCGTCGCGGCCGTTGAAGTTCAGGTCGTAAACGTTTTCGACGCCCTGCACGTACATGGCGAGACGCTCGAGTCCGTAGGTCAGCTCGCCCGATACGGGAGAGCACTCGACGCCCGCCACCTGCTGGAAATAGGTGAACTGCGACACTTCCATGCCGTCGCACCAGCATTCCCAGCCGAGACCCCAGGCGCCGAGCGTCGGGCTTTCCCAATCGTCCTCGACGAAGCGCACGTCATGGATCGTCAGATCCACCCCGATGGCGGCGAGCGACGCGAGGTAAAGCTCCTGCAGGTTCGGTGGCGAGGGTTTGATGATGACCTGAAACTGATAATAATGCTGCAGCCGGTTCGGGTTCTCGCCATAGCGCCCGTCCTTCGGCCGCCGCGACGGCTGCACATAGGCGGCCCGCCATGGGTTGGGGCCGAGCGCCCGAAGCGTGGTGGCCGGATGAAAGGTGCCGGCGCCCACCTCCATGTCGTAGGGCTGCAGGATGACGCAGCCCTGGTCGGCCCAGAAGCGCTGCAGCGTGAGGATCAGGTCCTGGAAGGATCGCTTGGGGTCGGCGGGCGCGCCGGCGTCGAAAGGCATGAACGGGTCCGGGTCGGGGAGGTGGGCGGACCCTAGAGGCGCGCAGGCCCGCCGGTCAACCGCAGCTCATTCGACCTCGAGGCCCGTCACCCGGCGTCGGCAGCCCCAGGCCGCCAGGGCGGCATTGGTCGGGTCGCGCACGAAAAAGCGGGCGCTGTCGTGGTCGTAGCCTTCATGCAGCAGCGCATCGTAGTCCGTCTTTTCATGCCGCGCGGTGCTGACCAGCGCCAGCCAGGCCGCTTCGCCGGGTGCTGCGGTCGCGAGGCCGCGGCTGTCGAGGGCCCGGTCGGCCACGACGCCGAGCTCGAAGGCCGGCAGGCGTGGCGCCAGATGGCGTAGCGCGGCCTCGATGGCGTCGCGACGGCCGGGAGGACGCCGGCTCACAGCGGGGGCGTGCCGGGCAGGTGGCGCTGCCGCGACCGCACCGGCAGGGGCGCGGGCCGCGGCGCCGTCGTGCCGTAGCGGATCAGGCCGTCGCGACCGATGTCGACGGCCGGGCGATTGCCCCGATCGTCGCTCGTCACCGGAACCGTCAGATCGAAGGTGTCGAATGTGTAAGGCGCCCGTGCGCCGGGGCTGCAAAGGCCGACGGACGCCTGAACGGGCCCGGCCGGCGTGGTGGCCGACACCTGGCAATGATAGCGGGTGCCTTGGCAAAGGGCGAAGCGGCTCGCCACCCGGCAGGTGCCGATGTTTAAAGCCTGCAGGGGGCCGAGGCCGCGCAGGGCCTGGAACGTATGCCTGGCCTCGACCGACGTGGGACCGCGTCCGAGTCCGGACCACACCGGCACGAGAGCGCGCTCGCCATGGCGCGCGATGCGCTCCACCAACGCGATGGCGAAACGCTGCGCCGAACGCTCGTGGGCGCGTTGCCATTGAAATCCAACAGTGGCCAACGCCGTCATCAGGGCCAGCATCAAGGCCGCAGCCTCGATGGCATCGCCGAACCCTTCCGGCTCGGTGTCGGCCGAGGAGGGCGGATCGGGACGGTCGGCGTCCAAGGCCATGAGGCGACCCTCGGCGTCAGAACTTCAGCACGATTCGGGTGAATTCTGGCACTTCCATTCTTCACGCTGCTTCCAGATCTGCGCCCCGGCGCTGCCGGACGGGTAGCCGCCATAGCCGGCCGGGCCAGACACGTAATTGCCGAAGCCGTAATTATTGACCACGTAGCCGCCATAGGCCCCGACGGGCGCCCCGACCGCGGTCGAGTTGGCGGCATTGGTGCCGTAACCGTTGGAAGAGGCCGAAGCAGGCGCAGCCGTGCCACGATAACGGGCCGACGCCTGTGCCGACAGGTCTGAGCCCATGAGCGCCGGCAACACGAGGCCGAGCAGGAAGGCGGGGCGCATCAGAAACAACATCGGCTCATCTCGCGAACCCCCAACCCGGGGCCTCTTCCCTAGATGGGGACGAGGCGCCTCCGCCCAAAGAGGCGCGATTGGTCACATCGCGGCGCCCGGGATCGGCGGGCCGGCACGATCATGCCGGATGTTGGAACTCCGCGACGACCTTGGCGGCGCCGTGCTGCAGCAAGGCCGCGAGCGCTACGCCGACGGCGGACCGGAAGGCTGGCTCGGCCGGCAGATCTGTGCCGAAGACGGCCTGCACCCCGAGGCAGGCGTCGATCAAGGCTTCCGCGGTGGTGCAAGGGGCCGTCCTGGCCCGCAGGTCCGCCGCCAGCGGGTCGCGCACGTCGATGGCCTCACCCCGTTCGTCACGTCCGGTGACGTAGCGCATCCAGGCCGCGATCCCGAGCGCAAGACGGCCGAAGGGCTGGCCGGCCACAAGCCTGTCCCGCACGGTGCCGAGCAGGCGCTGCGGCAATTTCTGCGATCCGTCCATGGCGATCTGCCACGTCCGGTGCTGAAGTGCCGGGTTGCGGAAGCGTGCCAGCAGGGAGGCCGCATAGTCGGACACATCGAGGCCGGGCACCGGCGGCAGGGTCGGGGCCGCTTCGTCGCGCATCAGCGCTTCGACCAGCGCCGCGAAGCCGGGCGCCGCCATGGTGTCGGAGACGGTCTCGTGGCCCGCGAGGTAGCCCAGGTAGGCGAGGGTCGAATGGCTGCCGTTGAGCAGCCGCAGCTTGGCCAGCTCATAAGGGGCCACGTCCTGCACGAAGGTGGCGCCGGCCGCATCCCAGGCCGGGCGCGGGCCAGCGAAATCATCCTCGATCACCCATTGGGTGAAGGGCTCCGTCATGATCGGCCAGGCATCGGCGAGGCCGAGCGCATCCGCCACCCGGGCGCGATCCGCGTCCGTCGTGGCCGGCACGATGCGGTCCACCATCGTCGAAGGGCAGCGCAATTCGCCTTCGACATAGCGGCCGAGGTCGGGGTCGCGCAGTGCCGCGAAGCGCACCAGCACGCGCCGTAGCGTCGCGCCATTGTGGGGAAGGTTGTCGCAGCAGAGCGCCGTGAAGGGTGTGAGGCCGGCAGCACGGCGGCGGCGCAACGCCTCGACGATGAAGCCCGGGGCGGAGCGCGGCGCTTCAGGATGGGCGAGGTCGTGCCTCACGTCGGGATGATCTTCGTCGAGCGCGCCTGTGGCAGGCCGGTGGCAATAGCCCTTCTCGGTGACGGTGAGCGATACGATGTGGGTGTCGGGGGCCGCCATGGCGGCGATCAGCGCGTCCGGGTCCTCGGGCGCCACCGCGAGCCGCGTGACGCTGCCCACCACCTGCAGCCGTTCGCCCGCCGCATCCCGCACCGCGAGGCCGTAAAGCCCGTCCTGCGGCGCCAAGGCGTCGCACGTGTCGGCACTGCGCAGCGAAGCGCCCAGGATGCCCCAGCGCCGGTCGCCCATGGCCAGCACGGAATCGGTGTAGACGGCCTGGTGGGCGCGATGGAAGGCGCCGATGCCGAGATGCACGATGCCGGTCGCCAGAGTGGCGCGGTCATAGGAAGGGCGCGCCACGCCATGGGGCAGGCGGTCCAGCGTGGCGGTGCAAAGGCGGGGATGATCGTTCATGCGGCCACCATACAGGCGATCGCCATGACGTCGACACTGCTGGCTGCGACGCCCTGTCAACGGCATCCCGTTCCGCCGCGTCGCCGCCGCGAGCTCGGGCGACTGGACTTCGCGCCAGAACCACCCACCTTGCGGCCATGATCTCAACTGTCCGCCGGTGGCGCGACGCGCTTCGCGTCAAGGCGGGCCCGTTCCGCCATCTCGTGTCCTTGTTCCGCTTGGTCTGGGCCGCAAGTCCCGCCCTCATGGCGGCCAGCATGGTGTTGCGCCTCGTGCGCGCCGTGCAGCCGCTTCTCGCCCTTTGGGTCGGCAAGCTCATCATCGATGCCGTGGTGGCGCAGGCCCGACAGCCTTTTGTCGGCGCCGGCCTCGCCGATGGGCTGGCGTCCGGCCGGCTCGATCGCCTGATGGTGCTGCTCGGCCTCGAATGCGCGCTGGCGCTGTTGGCCACAGCCCTGGCGCGGGCGAGCGCGCTTGTGGATGGCCTGTTATCCGAGCGCTACAGTACGCTCGCCAGCATGCGGCTGATGACCCACGCGGCGACGCTCGACCTCGAGCAGCTCGAAAGCAGCGCCGCGCAAGACCGGCTCGACAGGGCGCGCCGCCAGGTCAGCGGCCGCACCACGCTGCTGACCCAGGTGTTCGGCCAGGCCCAGGACGGCCTGACCATCGTGGCGCTCGCGGCCAGCCTGTTCAGCTATGCGCCCTGGCTGATCGTGCTGCTGTGCCTTGCCCTGGTCCCGTCGTTCCTCGGCGAGAAGACCTTCAACGGACAAAGCTACCGCATCGACTATCTCCGCACGCCCGAGCGGCGGCAGCTCGATTACCTGCGTTATCTCGGTTCCAGTACCGAAACCGCCAAGGAGATCAAGCTGTTCGGCCTGAGCGGCTTCCTGGCGGATCGCTTCGGCCTGCTGGCTCAAGCCATGTTGGCCGACAGCCGTGGCTTGGCGGTGCGCCGTGCCGTCTGGGGCACCGTGTTTTCCGGCATCGGCACGCTCAGCTACTACCTGGCTTACTTTCTGATCGTCTGGCGCGCGGCCTCCGGGCGCTTCAGCCTTGGCGACCTGACCTTCCTGGCGGGCTCGTTCCTGCGATTGCGCGGGCTGCTGGAGGGACTGCTGCTCGGCTTCTCGCAACTGGCCGGGCAGGTGCTCTACCTGGCCGACCTGTTCGACTTTTTCGGCCTGCGTCCCGCGATCGTCGACGCGGCGGTGCCGCTGCCGGTGCCGCAGCCGATGCGCACCGGCTTCGTGTTCGAGGATGTGGGCTTCCGCTATGCGGGCCAGGACGCCTGGGCGGTTCGCCACCTCGACCTGACGCTCCAGGCGGGCGAGGTGCTGGCCCTGGTGGGGCAGAACGGCGCCGGCAAGACCACGATCGTCAAGCTGATGGCGCGCCTTTACGATCCGACGGAAGGCCGGGTGCTGCTCGATGGCCGCGACCTGCGCGACTACGACCTGGCGCAGCTGCGGGCCCGCGTCGGTGTCATCTTCCAGGATTTCGTCCGCTTCCACCTGACGGCGGCCGAGAACATCGGTGTCGGTCGCATCGGCGACCTTGCCGAGCGCCCCCGCGTCGTCGAAGCCGCTGCCCGCAGCCTCGCCGACCGGGTCATCGACCGGCTGCCGCTCGGCTTCGAGCAGCCGCTCGGGCGCCGCCTGAACGATGGCGTCGACCTGTCGGGCGGCGAATGGCAGCGCATCGCCATCGCTCGGGCCTATATGCGCGACGCCGACGTCCTGATTCTCGATGAGCCCACGGCCGCCCTCGACGCCCGGGCCGAATATGAGGTGTTCGAGCGTTTCCGCGACCTCAGCCGCGGTAAGACCGCGATCCTGATCTCGCACCGCTTCTCGACCGTCCGCATGGCCGACCGCATTCTGGTGCTGGAAGGCGGTCGGGTGGTGGAATCCGGCAGCCATGCGGCGCTTCTGGCGACCGGCGGGCTTTACGCGGACCTGTTCGCCTTGCAGGCATCGGGCTATCGCTAGCCCAGCCTCCACCCCGGACATTGCCGCCCGATTCGATGGACACCCGATGAAGATCACCCAACTGACCCACCACGACCTCGACGGCTACGGTGCCTCGACGGTTGTCGGCGCCTATGCGGATGTCGGTCGCATCGTGCATGTGTCGCGCTACGCCGACGTCGGGCCGGTGGTGGAGGCCGAACTGGGGCGTCTGCGCCGCACGGACGAGCCCGAAACGCTGATGATGACCGATCTCGGGCTCGAGCCCGTGGCCGTGACCTTTCTGAAGAACTTTGCGGCGCTCAACGCCAAGCGGGGCCCCGAGCGCGCCCACCGGCTGATCGTGCTCGACCACCACGCTTCCTCGCTCGACCAGCTGGCCGCCCAGGGGCTGATGCCCGCGCCACCCTCTACCGATGCGCCGGCGAGCTTCAGCCGCATCGCCTTCGACGACCCGGCCATCGTGGTGATGATTGATGAGGCGCGCTGCGCCACCCGGCTCGCCTATGAGCATCGGTCGCTCTACGCCACGACCGAGCCGGAGGCCGAGGTGACGGCCGCCCTGCCGGTGTTGGTGGCGGCCATCGATGCGGTCGACCTGTGGCGCAAGGACGACCCCTTGTTCAAACAGGCGGCGGTGCTCGACGAAGTGTTCTGGGACAATGTTTCGGGCTTCATCCCGGTCGCCCATCCGTCGCACGACCGCTTCATCGGGCGCCTGCTGCTCGGCATGGCAGCGCGGCTCGGCGGCGGCGCCACCCCGGCCAGCATCGAGCGCGACGTCGGGGCGCTGCGGACCGCCGTTCTCGACGCCATGCTGGCCGACCAGCCGGGCGATGACCCGGCCATGACGGCCCGGATGCGACTCGCGCCCTACCTGGCCCGTTCGCCGGCGCTGTTCCGACGGCTCGAAGGCGGTGCCAAGCTGTCGTTTGGCCTCGATGCCGGCACCTTCCAGCGAGTGTCCGACGCCATCATGGCATCCGGCGACGCTAAGCTCGTCATCAACCTGCAGCGCTCGGGTTCGATGTCGTTCCGCTCCAACAACGAGACCGCGCTCGATGCCGCCCGCAAGTTCGGCGGTGGCGGCCACAAGGATGCATCCGGCGGTCGCCTGACCACCGGCACGGCGGCCTCGCTCGCCGACGCAGTGGCGCAGGTCGGGCCGATCCTCGATCCGCCCAAGCCCGATCTGTCGAACAGCCCCTTCGCGGCGCTGCAGAAGCTGAAAGGCTGACGCTGGGCTCGACGCTTCAGTCGCGCTCGGCCGCGGCGAGGCGCGCCACCTCCCGCACATAGCCGTCGGCATCGAACTTCTTCAGGCCCGCCTCGCCCATCGAGCGCACCGTGCCATAAACCGGCTGGGTGCCCCAGGGCCGATCGTGCAAGCCGAACAGCCAGCCGACGTTGGTGAAGGAGTTCGCGTCGCGCCCGTCGATGAAATATTTGTTGTTAAGCCCGATCGCGATGTCCCAGGCCTCCTCGGGCGAGGCCGACCACTGGACGATCTTCTTGCCCCAATACATGCGCATGTGATTGTGCATGTAGCCGGTTTCGCGCATCTCCTGCATGGAGGCGTTCCAATAGCGGTCATGCGTTTCCCCGGCCTCGAACTGTTTCCGGCTATAGCGGTGCGGTCGCGGGTCGCCCCGGTGCTGATCCAGCGTCTTGCGGCACCACTCCGGCACGGCGTCGAGCGTCGCGTAATCGGGCTGGTAATAAACGTGGTTCATGGCGAGCTCGCGCCGCACCACCAGCTCCTCGAGGTAGGCGGCCCGGTCGTCCGAATCGCCGGTCCTCGCGGCCCGGACCGCCAGCGCCATGGCGACGGGCGAGATCTGGCCGAAATGCAGATAGGGGCTCATGTGGGACGCGGCGCCCGCCTCGGGCTTACCCCGGATGGTGGCGTAATGCGCGAAGGGGCCGCCGAGGTAATGTTTCAGCCGTCGCTCGGCCTCGGCATGGCCACCGGTGAAGCGCTTCACAGGGCCGACACCCTGGTCGCATTTGAGCCCGGCGACCGTCTTGGCCACGTCGTCGAGATCGAGCGTCGATTCGAGCTTGATCGCGGTGGCCCGGTGATGCACCGGTCGCGGCCGTAGCGGGTGCAGGTATTCCTCCCACAGCCGGTAGACCTTGGGTCGCAACGTGCGGGCGGCGTAGTCGTGCTTCGGCGAGGCCGTCTCGACCGGCACCACGACGTCGCCCTCGACCTGCACCACCCGGCACGGCGCCCGGGCCACGAAGTCGTCGTAGAAGGCGCGGATCGGCTTCAGGTAGTTTCGGTCGATCACCACGGTGGCGGCATCGGCGGCATAATGCAGCGCGGTTCCGACCGGGCCACCTTCGCGCCGGGCCACGAAGCCGATGCCGCGCTTGGCCAGAGCCGGGCCGATCTCGGCCATGCCTTGCAGCAGAAAGGTCCAGTGCCGGGCGTTCACCTCGGGGAAGCCTTCCGCGATGCCGTAGCACACCACCAGCGGCAGCTTGCGGTCGTTGGCTTCGTCCACCGCATATTCGAGCGCCGGATTGAACACGGCGCGCTGCGACAAACCCATCCAGTAAAGCACGTAGGCGCCTTCTGGGTTTTCGGGTCCGTCCTTGAGGATCTTGATACGGGAAGCTTGGATCATGAGGAGAACGATGTACCTGCGACGCTAACCCAAGCTAGCATTGCCAGGCCGCGGAGGGGATGCGGCCGCGCGTCTGAGGTGCTGGAATCAAGCGGCGCTGTTCTCGACCGGCGCGCCTGCGACGGGGCAGTCGATCACGGCAGCCAGAAGGCCCGGGAAGGACGCCTCCACGGCGCTCCGGCAAAGGCCGTTCATGTGGGTGACGCCCTGGACGCGCGTGACCACCAGACCGGCCTCACGCAACACCCGGAAATGATGCGACATGGTGGATTTGGAGCGGCCCCCGTTCAGGGCCGCACAGCTGCTTTCGCCTTCGCGGGCGAGCTGTCGCACGATACCGAGGCGCACCGGGTCGCCGAGCGCGTGGAGGATCGTTTCCAGCCTGAGCGACGGTGCTGCCTCCTGCTTTAACACACGGTCCCCCTCGACGACCCCTTGCCTTTGTTCGAAACATATCGAACTAAGACGGCAGGCAAACCCGAGGAGAATCCATGACGCACCTGTTCGATCCCTACAAGCTTAAGTCCGTCACCCTGCGCAATCGCATCGCGGTGTCGCCGATGTGCCAGTATATGGCGGTCAACGGTGTCGCGAACGAGTGGCACCGCGTGCATTACGCTTCGCTGGCCCGCGGCGGCGCCGGTCTCGTCGTGCTGGAAGCCACCGCCGTGGCACCGGAAGGGCGCATCACCTGGGGTGACCTCGGGCTTTGGAACGACGCCCAGGCAGAAGCGCTGCGGCCGATCGTGGCAGGCATCGTCGAAGCCGGTGCGGTGCCCGGCATCCAGATCGCCCATGCGGGCCGCAAAGCTTCGGCCAATCGCCCTTGGGAAGGGGACGACCACATCCCCGCGGGCCAGCCGAACAGCTGGACCACGGTGGCACCGTCGCGCCTTGCCTTCGGAGGCGGCCTCGACCGCGTGCCGGAGGAACTCAGCCTCGACGACATCAAGCGGCTGCAGGCCGAGACCGTGGCGACCGTCACCCGGGCCCGCGATCTCGGGTTCCAGTGGCTCGAATTGCATATGGCGCACGGCTATCTGGCGCAGAACTTCTTCTCGCCGATCTCGAACCACCGCAGCGACACTTACGGCGGGTCGGCTGAAAATCGGGCCCGGTATTTGCTCGAGACCTTGGTAGCGGTGCGCAAGGTGTGGCCGGCCGACAGGCCGCTGACGGTGCGGCTCGGCGTCGTCGAGTTCGACGGCAACGACGCTATGCTGGGCGAGGCGATCGCGCTGCTGCGTCGCATGAAGGACGAGGGCCTCGACTTCGTCGATGTGTCGATCGGCTTCAACACGCCCGACGCCAAGATCCCGTGGGCGCCGAACTTCATGGGCGACATCGCGGCCGAGGTGCGGCGCGAGACCGGCCTGCCAGGGACGACCAGCTGGTACATCTCGAAACCCGACGAGGCGGATGCGCTGGTGCGCGACGGCAAGGTGGATCTCGTGATGCTGGGTCGCCCGTTGCTGGCCGACCCGCATTGGCCCTACGCGGCCGCCAAGGCGCTCGGCCTCGACAATGCCGCCTGGGCCACCCTGCCGGCCCCCTACGCCCATTGGTTGGCGCGCTATCGCTGATACGTGATGGTCGAGGGCTGTCCCGTCTCACGGGGCGGGCAGCCCATCGTGGATCATTGGACAATGGAAGCAAGCACATGGCCTTGGGGCGCAGTTGCGCGCGTCAGCTCAGGTCGGTTGGGGTGGCGAAATCTGGTTCTGATCGGTGCGCTTCGTCAACGCAAGCAGGCACCCGCGCCAACATCCGGGAATGACCTGGATCCGGAACGTCAGGAAAGCAAAGATCGACCGAACATAGGCTCGAAGGCCTGATTCAATGACGCTTTATGGCTGGGAGACCTGGATTCGAACCAAGATTAACGGAGTCAGAGTCCGCTGTTCTACCGTTGAACTATCCCCCACCAGGCGTTCCGCGATTGATGATCGGCGGTGCGTCGGTCGTGAGCGGTTACTTAGCCGGGGCTAAGCCGGAGTGCAAGCCGCGGGATCAACTTTATGGACAGGTTCGAAGCGGCGCTGCCGCGGTCCCGGGCGCCCCGACCTGCACACTGGATATTTTTTGCGCGGCGTGGGTCGAGGAAGCCCAATCGCGACCTCAACCGCGCTCGGCGCGATCGCCTGCTTGCCCTTACGCGGTGGCCACGATAGCGACGGATGGTTCGCGAGGCAGCTCCGGCAGGCTTGGGTCCGTGAGCGGCCTGATGGCTGGTCGGGCGATGCTTCTGTTGGTCTGGGGGACCTCCCAACGGTAGGCATCGAGGCGACCGGTGTTGGGCGCGAAGGGCGCCCAGGTGTCGGACACCAGTCCGTCCGCCACCCAGGCCGGATCGGCCATGGCGGTGGAAGCGCGCTGGGTCCATTCCAGTACGGCGCCGGTCTGGCCGTGTTCGGCTTCCTCGAGGTCCGCCAGGGTCAGGCAGGTGCGGCAGGTCGGCTGGCCGGCTTCGACCAGGGGCGCGAGGGCGGCGCGGGCGGCGTCGAAGGCTCGCGCGTCGATGGCCGCGTGGGCGACGATGAGGCGGCTTTCGGTCGCGTCGGGAGCGTAGCGCGCCAATGTTTCGGCGCGCGCCAGACGATCGGCCGCCGAATCGCCGGGCCGGGCATGCAGGTAGGCATTGGCGAGTTCGGGATGCGGTGTTGTCGCATAAGCAAGCTCGAGAATCTTGCTGGCGCGGCGGTAGTCCCCTTTGCGGCTGAATAGGCGGCCCGCCACGGCGGCGGCCGGAACCAGGGTCGGGGCGAGCTTGAGGGCGTCGCGGGCGGCGTCGAGCGCCTGAGCGGGGTCGCGGTCCTGCATGTCCAATGCGAGACCAGCCAGCAGGGCGGCACGCTGACGATTGCCGGTGGCCCGGTCGCAGATGCGAGCGCCGACGTTGCGCTCGACGATGCGCAGCGCCCCGAGCCAATCGGCTTCGGCGGCACGGGCCTGCAGGAGCGCATTGGCCGACCAGGGCAGGGTGGTGATCTTCTGGGCGGCTTCCGCATGGGCCAGGGCGGCGACCGGATCGCCGCGGCGGCCGGCCTCCATATAAAGGCCCCGAAGCGCCAGCGTGCGGGTTTCGGGATGCTCCAGCATCGCCGTGAACGTTTGTTCGGCGCTCTCACGGTCGCCCGAAAGCTGGGCCGACTGGGCCTTCAGCAGCAGGGCCATCGGTTCGCCCTTGAGCAGGCGCGCCGCCTCCATGGCATAGCGACGAGCCTGATCGGCATCACCCGAGCCCACCGCGACCATGCCGCGGGACAAGGCCGCATAGCCCCGCTGCTTGCGGCGATTGGCCGATGCAACGTTGACCAGGGACGGCAGCTGGAAGGCGAACCGGATCAGTGACCAGACGATGACCAGCACCACGGCTGCGGCCACCAGGGCCATTAGGCCCAGCAAGGTCGAGAAAAGGTATTCCTGGCCGCCAACCGTGATGGCGACCGAGCCAGGGTGGTCGGCCAGCCAGCTCGCCCCGAAGGCGAGACACAAGACGACGGCAAGAAAAACCAGAACACGGATCATCGACCGCGACACCTTCCTGAGCGGCCTTCCGCAAGCCGCGTCGACCAAGCTTTGACCATGCGTGCGCACGATGGGCCGCGTTGCGACCTATCGTGGGGGTTGTCAGCCCTTCGGTGATCCCATGGCACCGATGGCAGTGGTGGCGATGTCGCGGGCGGCGCGCTCGGCATCGAGCCGCGACCGGATCCGGTCGGCGAGCGACTTCGAGGCTTCCTGCGACGCGGCTGGCAGCAGCTTCCAGTCATCGAGAGCGGCCCCGAGATCGTCGGACGCGATGGCGTCGCGCATCCGCGATACCACGGCAGACGGTGTGTCGCCCACCACGCTCCCGAGAGGCCGCACCTGAACGAGGCTCGAGGCGCCGGCCATCAACCGATCCACATAGGAGCCGCTCTGCGGCGTGGCACCCTGGGCGACGATACGGCCGCGCAGGTCATCGAGACCCGTCTGAAGGTCGCGCAAGGTCGGCGCACCCGCCTCAGCCACGGCGGCGAGCGGCGTCATGCGGGCCGGGTCCGCCTGGAGGGCCTGCAATGCGCGCAGCTCCTGCGGGAACGGTTGTCCGGACTTGATCGCATCGCCGATCGCCTGGGCGGTGACGGCCAGCGGCGCGGCCTTGCGTTGCGCGATCCGGTCGGGCGCGCTTGCTGCCGCGAGTTCGCTTTCGAGCGGCGTCAAGCGGGACGTCATGCCGTCCACCTTGGCCGTGATGGGCCCGAGGTCGACGTGGGGGATCGCGCTCACGGTGCCCTGCAAAGCGTTGAGCCGGGTATCGACCTCGCCGAAGCGCGACTCGATCCTGCTGACGTCCGGCCGGGGGATGGCGGCGACGCTCGTCTGTACGTCGGCGAGACCCGTCTTCAGGCCGGCGGCCGCGCTTCGCAGGGCAGCAACCTGGCCCGGCACGTCGGATTGTGCCGCGATGGCGCTGGCAACACCGTCAAGGCGCTTGCCAAGCGCGGTCTCGATAGACTGGGTCGCCGTGGCGGCGGCTTCGAGCTTGGCCACGCGGTCGGCCACGGCACCGGCATCTGACACGGGGCGGTTCTCGACGGCGGCGAGCCGCGACCGGAGGTCGGCCACCGCGGCCGACTGGTCCGGCGGGATCGAAGTCAATTGCGACCACAGATAAACGAGGCCCGCCGCCAGGATCAGGACCCCGATGGTCGACAACAGCGCGAGGGGCGAGCGCGCCGGGGCCGCGGGCATAGCGGAGCTGGATGCCGCGAACCGCGACGCACCGGCCGTCGCATCGGGATCGGGCGTGGTGAAGGGATGCGAGGCAGCGTGCGAGTCTGGTGGCGTTTCACTCGTCCCGATGGTGTCGCCCGGCATGGGCGACACCGCCTCGTTCGGCGACGGTGTGGATTGGTCCTGCGACGGCTCGACCTCGGGGCTCACCGGGATCATTGCTTCGCCCGCTGGCGTCACATCCTCGGCCGATCCGTCGATCACCGGAGGCGAGCGTCGGCCGCTCCGAGCCGGATCGCGGCGGTTCGGCCGGGCCATCCCCTGGCGGCGTTCCTCGTCGTCGGCCATTCCCATCCTCTTGCTTCGCGCTTCCGAGCGCCGCCCTCGTCATCTTGGGGCGGTGCTTGCCGAAAGCCAGTCCCATCCCCCGTGGTTGGACGGTCAGGCCGCGCTTGTGTCAGCGGTTGCGATGCTGATCAAGCAAAAGGGGCGACAGCATGATGGGCCGGGCCGAAGCTCGACGCGCTTCAGGACAGCCAGCCCGCCTTGGCGCCGACCAGGAGCAAGACGCCGAGCACGATCCGGTAGAGTACGAACGGCCAAGCCGAGAAACGCTCGAGGATCCGCATCAGGCTCCAGATCGCCGCAAAGGCCGAGACGGCCCCGACCACGAGGCCGACCGCGAGGATCGACCAGCCCTGAGCACCCAGATGAGCCTTGAACAATTGGAGGAGCTCAAAGGCTCCTGCCAGCGCGATGAACGGAAGACCGAGCAGGAACGAGAAGCGCGCAGCTTCCTCGCGCCGCAGGTCGAGAAACAGCGCCGCCGTGAGAGACGACCCCGAGCGGGACACGCCGGGAATCAGCGCGCCGACCTGCGCGATGCCGACGATCATCGCATCCAGCAGCGTCATGTCTGCCAGAACGCGTCGATGCCTGCAGTAAAGCTCCGCAATGGCCAGCAGCAGCCCCATCACCAGGCAGGCGATGCCGATCACCTCGAGGCTGCGCAGCGACGATCCGCAGGTGTTGAGCCGGCTCTTCAGCAGGGCGCCGCCCAGCACCCCCGGAATGGTGGCGAGCCCGATCCAGACCACGAAGCGAAGGTCCCAGGCCCGGAAATCGCGGCGCTGTATGGCGCTCATCGCCCCACTGGCGACCGAGCGGATGTCGGCCCAGAAATACGACACCACCGCGGCCAGGGCTGCGAGCTGCATGGCGGCCGAGAAAGCCGAGCCGGGGTCCTGCCATCCCAGCAGCGCCGGAACGATGCGCATGTGGGCCGTCGACGACACGGGAAGCAGCTCGGTCAGGCCCTGGACGACGCCGAGCACGGCGACCTTGCCATAGCCGAGCGCGATGAAGCCTGTGTCGATCCCGCCGGTGCAAGCGTCAGCCATCGGCATGTCCTTCCCGAAGCCGCGACCTCGTCAGGCTGGGCGGCGTAGACCGGACGCCGCCGTATCGGCGATCGCGACGCGTCCGTCGTGGCCGCATAGCGTGGCAGGCTGGAGCAGGCCTGGAGGCGTCTCGGGTGGCAGCCGCACCAGGGTGAAATCCGGCGCACGCCCCGTACCGCCGCGCTCGGTCAGCACCTCGACGGTACGCCCCACCATGCCCTCGAGGTGCTGGCCAAGCCGGCGCTCGCCGGCCTCGCGCAACCGGCGCCCCCGGTCACGCGCGACATCGCCCGGCACGGGCGGCATGCGGGCCGCGGGGGTGCCCGGGCGCTGAGAATAGGAGAAGGCGTGAACATAGGTGATGCCGCAGGCCTCGATCAGATCGAGCGTGTCGGCGAACATGGCCTCGTCCTCGGTCGGAAAGCCGGCGATGAGGTCGGCGCCGAACACGATCTCGGGCCGCAGCGCCCTCAAGGTTCGGCAGAACGCGATGGCGTCGGAGCGCCCATGGCGACGCTTCATGCGTTTCAGGATCAGGTCGGACCCCGATTGCAGCGACACATGCAGGTGCGGCATCAAGCGTGGCTCCGTGGCCACGAGATCGAGCAGCGCCGGGTCCGCCTCGATGCAGTCGAGCGACGACAAGCGGAGCCGTGGCAGTTCCGGCACTGCGCGGAGCACATGGGCCAGGAGGTTGCCGAGGCGGAGCCCTGAAGCGAGGTCGCCGCCATAGGACGTCACGTCGACCCCCGTCAGCACCACTTCCCTGGCGCCTTCCTCGACCAAGGCGCGGATGCGCGAAACAACGGTGTCCGGCGTGACCGAACGCGAGGCGCCACGCCCGAGCGGAATGACGCAGAAGGTGCAGCGATGGTCGCAGCCGTTCTGGACCTCGACGAACCCTCTCGAGTGCGACCTCCCGCCGAGGGAAGGCCCGCCCGACGCGCCGTCGGCCTCCGGGCTGGCCCCCTCGTCCATCGGCCAGGACGCGGGATCGGCCTTGACGCGGTTCGGCAGGATCGCGTCGACACCCGGCATGGCGCCGAAGCCCACCGGGTCGATCTCGGCCGCGCAGCCCGTGATCACGAGGCGCCCGGTCGGATGCGCCGCACGGGCTCGTCGCACCGCCTGGCGGGACTGGCGCACCGCCTCGGCCGTGACGGCGCAGGTGTTGACGATCGTCAGATCAAGCTGGCCGCTTCGCAGTGCTTCGCGCCGCATGGCCTCCGACTCGACGATGTTCAGCCGACAGCCGAAGCTGAGCAGGTCGACCCGCGGCGCGGCGCTCATCCGGTCGCCTCGACGACCTCGGCCGGCAGCAGGCCCGCATGTTCGAGCACCACGTCACCGGTCATCACGACGTGCCCGTCCTCCGCGCGCCATTCGATGGCGAGGTCGCCGCCTGGAAGCATGACGCGGACCTCGCGGTCCGTGCGCCCGGCGCGAACCGCCGCCACCGCAGTGGCGCAAGCCGCCGAACCGCAGGCGAGCGTCGCGCCGGCGCTGCGCTCCCATACCCGCAGCCGGATCGTGCTGCGGTCGATCACCTGCGCGAACGACACGTTGGTGCGGGCGGGAAACATTGGATCGTGTTCGATTGCCGGGCCAACCTCGGCCAGCGGGATCGCGGCAACGTCAGGCACGAAAACCACCGCATGCGGGTTGCCCATGCCGACGGCGGCGCAATGGGACAGGTCCGCCGGAAGGCCCGCGACGGGCCGTAGCGGAACATGCTGCAGATCCGAAACCGCCCTCGCCAGCGGAATGGCATTCCAAGCGAGCGTCGGCGAACCCATGTCGACCGAGAAGCGTAGCGGCCCCAGGCGCCGGCAGGCCAGGCGACCGGCCGCTGTCTCAACCGTCACGGCTGTCTCGACACTGTCCCGCAGCAGCGCCCAGGCGACGCAGCGGGTGCCGTTTCCGCAAGCACCGGATTCCGTACCGTCGGCATTGAAGATCGTCACGAAGGCGTCCCGGTGGCCATCACGGGGCCGCCCGATCGCCATCAACTGGTCGAAGCCCAACCCTGGTTGGGCTGCTGCGGCCCTGGCGGTGGAAGACGTCACCACGAATCCAGAAGTACGGCCGTCGACCACCAGGATCGCATTGCCGATGCCGTTCATCTTGAAATAGGGGAGGCCGGGAGGCGCCATGGGGGATCGCGTTCGGAGATGTTTTCCTGATCTTCTACGGGCCTTGCCCCGCGAAGCCTAGGGCGCTGCCTTGATGTCGCAGGCGGCTGCGGCCATACTTATGCGCCGGCCGGTGAATTCGACAAAGGCCGGCGCCCCCCGGAGAGTTTGGCCGCTCATGATCGAGCACATGAATCCCGAAGAGCAGGTTCAGCTCGCGCGGGAGGTGGAACGACTGCGCGAGGAGCATCGCGACCTCGACGGCGCCATCGCGGCGTTGATCCATCTCGGAACGCCGGATCAACTGCAATTGCAGCGCCTGAAAAAGCGCAAGCTCGTGCTGCGCGACCGCATCGCCTATCTGGATGACCAGTCGACACCCGACATCATCGCCTGATTGCCGCGCCGAAAGGCGAGCTTGAGCGGAACCGTTGGACCGCCTGCCACGTTGGTGGTCGCTTTCGCCTTGGAGGAGACAGGCTGATGGATGTGAATGAAATTCTGATCTGGATCGTGGTCGGCGCGCTGGCCGGCTGGCTGGCGGGACTCGTGGTGCGTGGCGCCGGCTTTGGTCTGCTGGGCGACATCGTGGTGGGAATCGTGGGGGCCTTCATCGCCGGGCTGCTGCTGCCGCGGATCGGCGTGCACCTGGGCGTCGGCTTCGTGGCTGCCGTGATCGATGCCTTCATCGGCGCCGTGATCCTGCTGCTCCTGCTGCGTCTCGTTAGACGGGCGTGACCGCCATGGGCGCGACCGGTGGACCATCATCCGGTCGCGCCCAACTGGACACCGACACCCCCGCCACCTTGGTCCAGCTCGCGCAACGCCATGCGCCGCCCGGGGCCACGGTGGAATGGCTGCACCGCCTCGGCGGCATCAGGTTGCGCGTCGCACGCTGGAAGCCAGAGGTGGCGCGGGGGACCGTGCTGGTCTGCACCGGGCGCGGCGAGTTCATCGAAAAGTATTTCGAAGTCG
The DNA here is from genome assembly GCF_033947565.1 of Lichenihabitans sp. Uapishka_5. Lineage (NCBI taxonomy): Bacteria > Pseudomonadati > Pseudomonadota > Alphaproteobacteria > Hyphomicrobiales > Lichenihabitantaceae > Lichenihabitans > Lichenihabitans sp. Uapishka_5. Next base: position 63,055 of record NZ_JARPVX010000003.1, on the reverse strand, counting down.
TGGACGATCTGCTGCGCCGCCATCTGGCCGTGGTGGTGTTCGACTGGCGAGGGCAGGGCTTGTCGTCCCGCACGCTGACCAACCGACGCAAGGGCCACGTCGCCAGCTTCGCCGATTATGACGCCGATCTGGCTGGCCTCGTCGACGAGGTCTTGGAGCCTACCTGCCCGAAGCCGTTCTTCGGCCTTGCTCATTCGATGGGTGGCACCGTGATGCTGCGCCATGCGGCGGGCGCTTGCGCCTTCGAGCGGATCGTCTTGTCGGCCCCGATGATCGCCGTGGACCGCCTCAAGGCGACGGGGTTTTTACGGGTGATGTCGGGTTTGGCGTCGGCTTGCGGCCTTGGCGGGCTGTTCGTGCCGACCGGCGAGCGCACGGCGGTGCTGGAAGAAGGCTTCGTCGACAATGTGCTGACCACCGATCCCGTTCGGTTCGCCGACATGATGGCGGTCAGCCGGGCCGAACCCCGCCTGACCGTCGATGCGCCGACGATCGGTTGGCTGCGGGCGGCCCTCGCCGCCATGGCGCCGATGGCCGGTTTCGATTTTCCCGCCCGCATCGCCGCCCCGATCCTGATGGTGGTGCCGGGCGACGACCGTGTGGTGTCGGTTGCTGCGATGGAACGCTTCGGCCAGCGATTGAAGGCCGGCACCCTTGTGTCGATCCCGGGCGCCCGTCACGAGATCCTGATGGAGCGCGACGTGCTGCGACACCGTTTTTGGGCCGCCTTCGACGCTTTCGTGCCCGGCACCACAACGCCCGTGGCGGAAGCCCCACCGCTCAGCCGCGCTGGCGGTCGCTCCTGAGAAAGCCGAATCCCGCCACCGCGGTCAGCGCCAGGCACAGCACCGCGTTCCAGGCCGCCAGCGACAAACCCGCCATCTGCAGCGCAGGCGCGTCGCAGCGCACCACCTGAGTGGTCTTCAACTGCTTCAGGAAGTCCTCCACCGCGGCCGGATGATCGAGGCCACCGGTGCAACTCGACGGACCGGGCCAGATCCCCCATTCGACCCCCGCATGGTAGATCCCCAGTCCCGCGCCCGCCAGGAACACGAGGCCCAACGCCACATAGCCGGCCGGCAGCAGCCCGGCTCGCCCCCGCGCGGTGATGGCTGCCACCAGCAGCGCCAGGGGCAGACCCCAATAGAATGGGATGCGTTCCCGCAGGCAGAGCTCGCACGGGGCATAGCCGGCGTGCTGCAACGCCCACACGCTGGCTATCGTGACGACGCACACGAGCGCGATCGCCAGGGCAGGCCTTGCCAAGGCAGATCGGGAAAGAAGGCTCGAGCGCAGCGCGTGCATGGGCGCGACGCATAGGCGCTCGGCTCCGCTATGTCCACGTGACGCGCTTCGGCCGGTGAAGCCAATGCCGGGCGGCACTCCGGTCTTGGGTTTTTGGCCTCCCATCGCGCTCATGACGCCTCGTGATGAAGGGCGAGGATTGCCGAAAGACTTGGATTCCTGCACCTGCTTGATACAACGCCAGCGAAATCCGCCATCGCGCGTGAGCGTGGCCGGAAGGGAGACCGTGGATGTTGCAGCACGACAAGGCCCGTCGGATCGGCTTCGCCATTATGGGCGTGGCGGGGTGCCTCGTGCTGGCCGGCTGCGGAGCGGCCGGGACGCCGGGGTTCGAGCCCGAAACCCAGGGCGGCCCGACCCTGTCGTCAAAGCTTGCCAACCTCGTCGCCTTCAACAAGCTGTTCCCCTCCGCGGCGCCGCTGCCACAAACGGAGGTTCAGGTCGAATGCCCGAGCATCGAGGTGCTGGACGGCACGGCCTCGGTGCGGACCTATGCGGGCGAGCAGTCCAACGCCAACGTGCGCTACCAGTTCTCCCTCGGCGACATCGCGCGGGAATGTTCGAAAGCGGGCGGCAACCTTCTGCTGAAGGTCGGGGCCGAAGGGCGGGTGCTGCTTGGACCGTCAGGGTCGCCGGGTGCCTTCACGGTGCCGATCCGCGTCGCGGTTCGCAACGATGCCACGCAGAAGGTGGTGTTTTCGCAGCTCAACCGCATCTCGGCCAGCATTGCGTCGGGCACGAGCGAGACCGCCTTCACCTATGTGTCCGAACCGTTCCAGGTACCGATCGTGGCGCATCCGGACGAGGACTACACGATCCTGGTGGGCTTCGATCCGACCGGTGCCGGCGTCGTGCCGGCCAAATCGGCCATGCGGGCGCGACGCAAGGGCTGAACCCCGCGTCATCGGTACGCTGGGCGCCCGAATGGCGGAATGTTAAATAGGTCCATGCCCTTTCGCGTCGCCGACGGATGCCGATGATCGCCAACGTCCTGTCCATCGCCGGATCCGATCCGAGCGGCGGCGCCGGCATTCAGGCCGACCTGAAGACCTTTGCGGCTTTGGGCAGCTACGGCATGGCGGTGTTGACCGCGTTGACGGCGCAGAACACGCGCGGCGTTTCGGCCGTGCACGTGCCCCCGGTCGATTTTCTGGAGGCGCAGATCGATGCCATCTACGCGGATGTGCGGGTTGACGCCGTGAAGATCGGCATGCTGGCGACCGGCGCCATCGTGACGGCCGTCGCGGATCGTCTTGCCGCGCAGGGACAGCCTTACGTGGTGCTCGATCCCGTGCTCGTGGCGACCTCCGGCGACAGTCTGGGGGCGCCGGGGGTGGTGGACGCGTTGCGGACTGTTCTGCTGCCCTTGGCCACCGTGGTGACGCCGAATCTGCCGGAAGCCGCGCGTTTGGCCGACGCACCCGTGCCGGAGAACGAGGTCGCGATGCGCCGCATCGCCGAAACCATCCATGCCCGCGGCGCCAAAGCCGTTCTGGTCAAGGGTGGCCATCTGGCCGGCAAACAGGCGGTCGACATCCTGTTCGACGGCGAGCGTCATCATCGGTTCGCGGCCGAGCGACTGGCGACCCGCAACACCCACGGCACCGGCTGCACGCTGTCGTCCGCCATCGCGGTCAAGCTCGCGCAAGGGTCGGCGCTGGTCGAGGCGGTGGCAGAGGCCAAAGCCTTTCTGACCGGCGCACTGCGCTTCAGCGACAAGCTGTCGGTCGGTGGCGGCCATGGGCCAGTCCACCACGGCTATACGGCGTGACCCGGCTGGCCGTGCTGGCCGACATCCATGGCAACCTGCCGGCGCTCGAGGCCGTGATCGCCGATCTCGGCAGGCGCGGCGTCGATGCGGTGGTGAACCTCGGCGATTGCGTGTCCGGCCCGCTTTGGCCTGCCGAGACGCTGGCGTTGTTGCGGCGCCTCGACTGGCCGACCGCACGGGGCAATCACGATCGCACCGTCGCGTTGGGATCGTCGGCTGGACTCGGCGCCTCGGATCGGTTCGCCCGGGAGCGGTTGTCCGAGGACGATTGCGCCTGGCTGGGCAGCCGACCCGCGCTGCTGCGGCTCGACGACGGCATCGTGGCCCTGCATGCGCGGCCGGATGACGACGCGGCCTATCTGCTCGAAGACCAGCATGGTCGCCACCTGGTGCGGGCATCCGCGGAAACGGTCGCGCGCCGCCTCGGCGATCTGACGGCATCGGTGGTGTTGACGGCGCATAGCCACATCGGCGGAATGCTGCGCCTGCCGGACGGCCGCTGGGTGCTGAACCCCGGCAGCGTCGGATGCCCGGCCTATGACGACGATTCGACGAACCCGCCCCATATCTCCGAATCCGGGTCGTCCTTGGCCCGCTATGCCATTCTCGAAACAACAGACTCGACCCCGATGATCGAAATGTTCGCGCTCCCTTATCCGCACGAGGCCGCCGCCGCGCGCGCCGACGACGCCGGCCGACCGGACTGGGCCCACGCCCTGCGGACCGGCTTCACGCCCCAGGTGGCGGCATGACGGTCGCGCTCGCCCCCGCCCGGGCCGCCATGGCGGCCACCGGCCCGCTGCCGACCGGCCACCCCGCCGTGATGCCTCGCAAGGTCGGCGTATTGTTGAGCAATCTCGGCACGCCTGACGCCACCGATTATTGGTCGATGCGGCGCTACCTCGCCGAGTTCCTGTCGGACAAGCGTGTCATCGAGGCGCCCCGGGCCCTCTGGTGGGTGATCCTCAACGGCATCATCCTGACGACGCGGCCCGGCCGCAAAGGCAAAGACTACGACACGATCTGGAATCGCGAGCTGAACGAAAGCCCGCTGAAAACCATCACGCGGGGCCAAAGCGACAAGCTCGCGGCCAGCATCGCGGGTGGCTTGCTGGGCGAAGCAGCGGTGGGCCGCGTCGCCGTCGAATGGGGGATGCGCTACGGCAATCCTTCGATCCGCTCCGCGCTGGAGCGGCTGCAGGCCCAGGGCTGCGACCGGTTCCTGCTGGTGCCTCTCTACCCGCAATATGCGGCCGCCACCTCGGCCACCGCCTGCGACAAGGCGTTCGAGGCGCTGATGACGATGCGTTGGCAGCCGGCGCTGCGCGTCGCGCCCGCCTACCACGACGAGCCCGCCTATATCGCGGCATTGGCCCGGTCGCTGCGGGACGGCTTGGCAAAGCTCGACTTCGAACCAGAGGTCATCATCGCGTCCTTCCACGGCGTGCCGAAGGACTACCTGCTGAAGGGCGACCCCTACCATTGCCAATGCGCCAAGACGGCCCGCCTGCTGCGCGAAGCCATGGGGCTCGGTCCCGACAAGCTGATGCTGACCTTCCAATCGCGTTTCGGTCGCTCCGAATGGCTGCAGCCCTATACGGACGAAACCATCAAGGCGCTGGCCGCCAAGGGCGTGAAGCGCCTCGCCGTCATCACGCCCGGCTTTTCGGCCGACTGCCTGGAAACCATCGAGGAGATCGGCGGCGAGAACGCCGAATATTTCATGCATGGCGGCGGCGAGAAATTCGCCCGCATCGAATGTTTGAACGATTCGCCGGACGGCATGGCGGTGATCGAGTCGATCGTGCAGCGCGAGTTGATGGGCTGGGTCTGAGGGCCGGTCGCGCCCCAGCCGTCATGGCGAGCGGAGCGAAGCCATCCAAACCTGCGGCGTCGGGCTGAGGTGCCGCGGCGCCTTCGACGCCTCGCAAAGACGGATCACGCCTATCGACGTGGTCGCCGGCCCCGGGAACGAACCTGCTCCCCAGGCTTGGCGCCCCGCCGGCTTGCGGCTCCGCCCGGGCCGGCCTAGCGTGACGCCATGCTGAAAACGTTGAACCCACCGGGCCTCCACCCGCCCTTTGCCCGTTACGCGCATGGGATCGCGGTTCCGGCCGGCGCGCGGCTCGTGTTTTGCTCGGGGCAGCTGGGCATCTCCACCACGGCCGAGATCCCGCTCACGGTGGAGGAACAGACGGCGCTGTGCTTCGACGCCATCGGGGCCATCCTGGCTGAGGCCGGAATGCGGCTCGCCGATGTTGTCCGCATCAATGCCTTCGTGACGGGGCGCGAGCACCTGCAGGGCTATATGGCGGTGCGCGACCGCTATTTCGCCGACCATCCGCCGCCGGCCTCCACCCTGATGATCGTGTCGGGTTTTGCCCGCATGGAGTTCATGGTGGAGATCGAAGCCATGGCGGCGCGGGTTTGAAGGGCAGGGCGATGGTCGCGTCGAAGTTCTGGATGGATTGGGCTTGGCCCGATTTCGCTGCCGCCGACCTAGGCAACACGATTGCGGTGTTGCCGGTGGCGGCCGTCGAGCAGCACGGGCCGCATCTGCCGGTGGGGGTCGATACCTTCATCATGGAGGGGTATCTGCGCCGCGTCGCGGCCACCATGCCGGACGATTTGCCCGTGCTGTTCCTGCCGGTGCAGCCGATCGGCAAATCCAACGAGCATGTCGCCTTTCCGGGGACGCTGACCTTGTCGGCCGCCACCGTGATCCGGGCCTGGACCGAAATCGGCGAAAGCGTACATCGCGCCGGCATCCGCAAACTGCTGCTGCTCAACTCCCACGGCGGCAATGTCACCAGCCTCGATATCGTGGCGCGCGACCTGCGGGTCAGCCACGGTATGCTGGTCGCCACCGCGTCGTGGCATCGGTTCGGCTATCCGGAAACCGTCGCGGGCCCGGTCGAGCGGACGCATGGCATCCATGCCGGCGAGGTCGAGACGTCGTTGATGTTGGCATTCCGGCCGGATCTGGTTCGGCGCGACAAGTCCGAGGATTTTCGGCCCGACAGCATGGCGATCGAGCGGGAGTTCAAATGGTTGCGGGTAACGCAGCCGGTCGGGTTCGGCTGGACCGCACAGGACAATTCCCCAAGCGGCGCCATGGGCAATGCCGCCGCGGCAACTGTCGAAAAGGGCGAGCAGGCGGCCGACTACGGAGCGGCGGCCTTCGTCGAGCTGATCCGCGACATGGCGGCCTTCGACCTCGCCCGCCTGCGTCCAGGCCCGCTCGGCACCGCTACTTCGTGATGGACGGTACGCCGGCCGGCACCGGCAGGGTCGGGAACAACACGTGATCGAGCGCCCAGGCCAGCACGACGACGAGCAGCACGATCAGCAGGATAAACAGGAGTCTGCGATTCATCTTTATCCCTTCAGGCGAATGCAATCGACAGATAGCCGATTCTCTCCGAGGTGCCAGGATCGGGACGGCCAAGCGTGATCATGGCGGACGGATGCTGGGCCGACTACCGCGTGTCCACAGCCGCCGGCCGACCATGCCTGTTTCTCGACCGTGATGGCGTGCTGATCGAGGATACGGGGTATCCGCACCGGCCCGACGAGGTTCGTTTGATCCCCGAAAGCCTTGTGGCCGTGGCGGCCGCCTGCCGCGATGGTTGCACGGCCGGTATCGTCAGCAACCAGTCTGGGGTCGGCCGCGGTCTGTTCGGCTGGGACGCGTTTGCGGCCGTGCAGGCCGTGATCGATGCGGCCCTGGCGCGCCTTGGATGCCGCCTCGTCTTTGTGCTGGCCTGTCCGCACCATCCCGAGGCACCGCTTTCCGCCTATCGCCAGGACCATGTTTGGCGAAAGCCGCAGCCCGGTATGCTGCAGGCGGTGGCAGCCAGGCTGGCGATCGGGTTGCCCGAAGCCGTGATGGTCGGCGACCGAGGCTCCGACATGCAGGCGGCGGCGGCCGCAGGCGTGCCGCATCGGCTGCTGCTAAGACGGGACGACGAGACCGCATCGGCGTGCGCCGGGTGCGAGCCGGTGCGCCGTTCCGATTTGCCACGCCGGTTGGACGCGTTGGTTCAAGCCGCCTCAAGCCGGGGCTGAAGCCGCAGCAGTTCCGCGAAGGCGAGCTGGATGTGGTAGAGCGTCGTGGCCGGGATCTTGTCCACCATTGGTGCGCCGTCAGCGGCGAGATGATCGATCCAGGTGCCGGTCGGCTCGGCAGGGTGCAGGTAGCGGTCCAGCAGAACGTCGACACAGGCCGCAATGCGGGGCCGGGTGTCGTGGCCGAGATGCTCCAGCATGGCCAAGCAGGCTTTCAGCGCCTCGGTCTGGGCCCAAAGCCGATGATGTGGATCGAGAAGTCGGCCGTCAACATCCACCCTGTCGTAAACGAGCCCTGTCTCTGGGTGGACACCATGGCGTTGCGCCGAATCGAACAACAAGGTGGCCGGCCCCGCCACCGCCTTGCCCAGCACCGGCTCGGCGCGCAGCAGCAGCCACACCCATTCGAACTGGTGGCCTGGTTCCACCACCCGCCCTTCATCGCCCGGTAGCGGCTGCCAGGTTGCGTCGAAGAACTCCCGCAGCGCTCCGGTTTCGGGGTCGATCATGCGGTCGAGCGCGAGGTCGGCGACCCGGCGCGTCAAGGTCGCGAAGCGCGGGTCACCGGTCGCAAGCGCCAGTTCGACCGCCGCTTCCATCAGATGCATGTGGGGGTTTTGTTGGAGCGGCGTCGCGCAGCCCTCCTGGGCCAGCCAGCCCTGCTGGTCAGGTCGGCCAAGATGGCGATCCAACATCGCCACGATGCCGATCGCCGCTTCTACGAGCGCCGGCTCGGGCGTCAACCGGTAGCGCCACGCGTGCAGAAACAACACGAACGCCACCTCATAGGCGTCGAAGGTTTCGTCGAGCCTGCCGCCGTCCCGGCCCATGCGCCGCACCCAGCCGCCATCGGGCCGACGCCCGTGCGTCTGCAGAAACGCCCAGCCATGATCGGCGACCGCGCGTCCCGGCTCCCAGCCGAGAAGCGCCGCCTGGGTGAAGCAGAACGTCTGCCGCGTTTGGCTGCGCATACGCTTGAAGCCGACGCCCGCGTCGCGCCCTGTAAGGTCGAGGTGCTCGACGAAGCCGCCATGCAGCCGGTCGACGCCATGCTGGGCCCAGAATGGCCAAGCGGCATCGAACAACCATCGCCGTACCGCGTCGAAGCGGATGCGGGGAGCCGATCCGCTCACCACGGTTGAACGCGCCTGCTCAGACGTCGAGATTGGCGACGTTGAGGGCATTCTCCTGGATGAACTCGCGACGCGGCTCGACCACATCGCCCATCAGCTTGACGAACATGTCGTCTGCCTCATCGACCTCCTTGACCCTCACCTGCAGCAACGAGCGGGCGTTGCGGTCGAGCGTGGTTTCCCAAAGCTGTTCGGGATTCATCTCGCCGAGGCCCTTGTAGCGTTGCATCTGGCTGATGCCCTTGCCACCGGCCGCCATCACGGCCTCGATCAGCGCCGTTGGGCCGGCAATCGTGGTCTGGTCGGTCTTGCGCACGAAAGTGGCCGGCTTGGCATAGGTATCGTTCAGACCGACGCCATGTTCGGCCAACCGTCGTGCATCGGCGGACGCCAGCAGCCCGGCATCCAGCACCTGGGCTTCCGGCACGCCGCGGACCATGCGGCTCAACACGTAGCCGCCATTCTCGATGCGACCCTGCCAGGTGCGTTCGGTTTCGTCCGCCAGGGCATTCAGGCGCTCGGCCACCCGATGCGCCATGGCATCCGCGTCTTCGTCCGCGAAGCTGTGCAGCGGCACCAGCGCCCCCGCGATGGCGGCCTGTTCGACGACGCCCCGGTTGTAGCGCGAATGCAGCTGCGCCAGCACCGCCTGCACCAGCCGGGCTTCGTCGATGGCGCCACGCAGATCGGCGCCGGCCCGCTCTTCGCCCGTTGCCACCCGCAGCACGGCGCCGTCGAGCCCGTTGCCGATTAGGTAGTCCTCACGGGCCCGCTCGTCCTTCAGATATTGTTCGGACGAACCGCGGCGCACTTTGTAGAGCGGCGGTTGGGCGATGTAGATGTGTCCGCGATCAATGAGTTGCGTCATCTGCCTGAAGAAGAAGGTGAGCAGCAACGTGCGAATATGGGAGCCGTCGACGTCAGCGTCCGTCATGATGATGATCTTGTGGTAGCGCAACTTGTCCGGGTTGAAGTCATCCCGGCCGATGCCGGTGCCAAGCGCCGTGATCAGGGTGCCGATCTCCTGGCTCGACAGCATGCGATCGAAGCGGGCGCGCTCCACGTTCAGGATCTTGCCGCGCAGGGGCAGCACGGCCTGATATTCCCGGTTGCGGCCCTGCTTGGCGGAGCCGCCGGCTGAGTCGCCCTCCACCAGGAACAGCTCGGCCAGGGCCGGATCGCGCTCCTGGCAATCGGCGAGCTTGCCGGGCAGGTTGGCGACGTCGAGCGCGCCCTTGCGGCGCGTCAGCTCACGGGCCTTGCGGGCCGCCTCGCGGGCCGCAGACGCTTCCACCACCTTGGCGATCACGGTCTTGGCCTCGGCCGGGTGTTCCTCGAACCATTGGCCGAGGGTCTCGTTGACGATGCTTTCGACCACGGGGCGCACTTCGGACGAAACCAGCTTGTCCTTGGTTTGCGACGAGAACTTCGGGTCCGGCACCTTGACCGACAGCACGCAGCTCAAGCCCTCGCGGCAATCGTCGCCCGTGACGTCGACCTTCTCCTTCTTGCTCGTCCCGGAGCGATCGGCATAGCCGGTCACCTGCCGGGTCAACGCAGCCCGGAACCCGGCCATATGGGTGCCACCGTCGCGTTGCGGAATGTTGTTGGTGAAGGGCAGCACATTCTCGTGGTAGCTGTCGTTCCACCAGAGCGCGCATTCCACCGTCATGCCGTCCTTCTCGCCGCGCATCAGGATCGGCTTGTCGAGGAGCGGCGCCTTGGTGCGGTCGAGGTAGCGGACGAAGGCCTCGAGGCCGCCCTCGTAGAACAACTCCTCCTGCTTCGGTTCCGCCGAGCGACGGTCGGTCAGGATGATGCGGACGCCGGAATTCAGGAAGGCGAGTTCGCGCAACCGGTGCTCGATGGTGCCGTAGTCGAAATCGATCATCGTAAAAGTTTCGGGCGATGGCCAGAACGTCACCGCCGTGCCGCGCTTGGGTTGGCCGTCGATCTCGCCGGCCGGTCCCACCACCCGGAGCGGCGCCACGGCGTCGCCATGCGCGAACTCGACCTCGTGTTCGTTGCCATCCCGCCAGATACGCAGCGTCAGCTTGGTCGAAAGGGCATTCACCACCGAAACGCCGACACCGTGCAGGCCGCCCGACACCTTGTAGGAGTTCTGGTCGAATTTACCGCCGGCGTGCAGCTGGGTCATGATGACCTCGGCGGCCGAGACGCCTTCTTCCTTGTGGATGCCGGTCGGAATGCCGCGGCCGTTGTCGGTCACCGAAACGGAGCCATCGGCATTCAACGTCACCGTTACCAGCGTGGCATGACCGCCGAGTGCTTCGTCGATGGCGTTGTCGACCACCTCATACACCATGTGGTGCAGGCCCGACCCGTCGTCGGTGTCGCCGATATACATGCCGGGGCGCTTGCGAACAGCGTCGAGGCCGCGCAGGACCTTGATCGAATCGGCGCTATAAGCATTGGGAGCGGGCGCTTCCGACGGCGAAGGCGTTTCAGCCATATTGTCGATGGTCTTTCCTGTTCGGGCGGTTGCCGACGCGGGCGGGACCGCAAGAGCGTGGGCGTGTCCTGCCGCAACGCTTTCGTTCATCTAGCATAGATGGGGTCTGGAACGCCATTCTACGAGGCGACCGGCGAAAGGCTCAAGCTGACAGAACGTTAGGCCTGAACGCGTCGCCATCCATGCAACGCAGAGTCACTCGCCGTCCAGCAAGGGCAATACGGCAGCCCCGCCGGCGATCTGCGGATTGGAAGGATCGAAGCCCTGCGCTTCTTCCCGACTGCGGATGAGAGCCTTGGCGGCCTCGAAGCGCTCCGGCAGGGGCCCGGCTTGCCGCAGAGCCGTGTTGAAGAAGGCATCGCCGAAATAAGTCCAGGTCCGTCCTTCCTCGCAGCCGAAGGAGGGATGGGTCGCATCGGCCGCGGTCAGCACAAGCGTCGTATCGTTCGCCAGCGTCGTGAAGATCCCGGCGTAACAGGCGGAGACGATGAGGACTTTATGCCGATAGGCGCTGTGCCGAAGAATGGCCCCGAGCGCCTCGGGAGCCAGCAGGCCGGCGATGCGGCCGCCCTTCTCGGCGATGCCTTGCGGCGCGCCATGCGACGACAGAATCAGAAACAGCACGTCATGCGCCGTGTCCATGCCGCGCTCGGCCCGGGCCATCGCCTGCACCATGCCGCGCGGACCGGCCGCGAAAGACTTCCTGGTGTTGGCGCGGACGATCACCGGGCCACCATGGCCATAACGATCAGCCACCACCCGGGCGGCACCGTTGGCCTCGGAGCGGAACACGCTGCCGTCGCTCCAAAGCGCAAGCGACACGACGGCCGACCGCAGGCCTTCGGCCCAAGCGGGCGAGGCCGGCCCAGCCACCAGCCCGATGAGCAACAGCACCGCGAAACGCCTTGGGCGGCATGTCAACATGAGGGCCTCGAAAGCAAGGGGCTGCGGACTTTGCGGAGCCCTGCTCGGACAGCACTGCGCTTGACAGGCCGAAACAGGGCTTCCTAACGTCACCCCAGACCACGGGATGCATCCCGGACGGGCATCGTCGCCAGTGCCGCACAGCGATTGTGGAGGCTGCGAAGCCGGCACGCAAGCGGGAGGCGCGGATGAGCGACGACAACCACGACGACATGCGCGACCGGCTCGCCAAGCTGTCGAACGAACTCGAGGCGCGTAATGCCATCCCGTCGGCACCCGCCGCTACGCCGCTGTCCGGCCCGAACAGCCTCGGTGGCGCCATGAGCACCGGCTTTCGGGTAATGTCGGAATTCGTTGCGGCGGTCGCGGTCGGTGGGTTGATCGGCTGGCAATGCGACAAGTGGTTCGGCACGTCGCCGATTCTGCTGATCTTGTTGCTGATGCTTGGAACCGCGGCAGGGTTCTGGACGGTGTACCGCATCGCCACCAAGCCGACCCAGGGTCTCGGCCCCCGCTGACGGCCGCCCACAGAAACTTGGCAGCGCCGCGTTACCGGGCTGCTTTTCCGGTTCACAGGCCGAAACAAAGCCGGTAAGAGCCGATCCAAGACCCGCCGTGGCCACGGAAGCGGCACGCCTGTGCCGCATTTCGAGCCAGCGCGCCCCAGAGCGGGGCGGTAGGGAGATGAGGAAATCGGCGTGCCGGAAAACGCAATCGACCCGATCCATCAGTTCAACGTCGAGCGGATCTTCAACCTTCATCCGTTCGGTTACGATGCGTCCTTCACCAATGCGTCGCTGCTGATGGTGATCATCCTCGGGCTTGCGTCCTTGTTGATGATCTATGGCACGTCGCGCCGCTCGCTCGTGCCGGGCCGCCTGCAGTCCGCTGCCGAGATGACCTACGAATTCGTCGCCGACACGGTGCGCGGCACGGCGGGTCAGGACGGCATGCGGTTCATGCCGCTCGTGTTCAGCCTCTTCATGTTCGTGTTCTTCGCCAACGTGCTGGGCCTCTTGCCCTTCAGTTACACGGTGACCAGCCAGATCGTGGTGACCTTTGCGCTGGCGGCGCTCGTCATCGCGGTGGTGATCATCTACGGCATCGCAAAGCACGGCGCGGGCTTTCTGCATCTCTTTGCGCCGTCGGGCGTATCGCCTTTGATCCTGCCGTTCATCATCTTGATCGAGGTGATCTCCTTCGTGGCACGGCCGATTTCGTTGTCGGTTCGATTGTTTGCCAACATGCTGGCGGGCCACATCACTCTAAAAGTCTTCGGCGGCTTCATCGTTCTGCTGCTTGGCGGCGGTGTCGCGACGGCTTTGCTGGCGCCTTTGCCATTCATCGGCATCGTCATCCTGACGGCCTTCGAACTGCTGGTCGCCGTGCTGCAGGCCTATGTGTTCGCCATCCTCACTTGCGTCTACCTCAATGACGCAATCCATCCGGGCCACTGATAAAGATCTCAACAACAAACGTCGGCCCCCTTCACTTCAGGAGTTTATCAATGGATCCCCAAGCTGCTCGTGAGATGGCCGCGGCCTACATGGACGCTGCCAAGTTCATCGGCGCCGGCCTCGCGGCCATCGGCATGGGTGCGGCCGCCATCGGCGTCGGCACCATCTTCGGCAACTTCCTCACCGGCGCTCTGCGCAACCCGTCGGCCGCCGACGGCCAGTTCGGTCGCGCCTTCATCGGCGCGGCCCTGGCGGAAGGCCTCGGGATCTTCGCGTTCCTCGTGGCGATCCTGCTGCTCTTCGTGAAGTGATTCGGCCGGCAGCCGGATGCGTTCCGCGTCCGGCTGCCTCCTTTCGAACTCCTGTGTTGATTGTGTTCCCGCCTTATGGCCACTCCCGAACAAGCAGCGGAAGCCGCCGTCGTGAAAACCGAGATCGCTGGCGACGCCACCCATCAGGCGGGCGTATTTCCGCCCTTCGACTCGCACGCCTTCCTGCCTCAGATCATCTGGCTGGTGCTCATCTTCGGGGCGCTCTATTGGCTGATGTCCCGCGTGGCCTTGCCGCGCGTCGAGGGCATCCTCGAAGCCCGTAAGCATCGGCTGGCGAAGGATCTCGGTGAAGCCGCGGCCATGCAGGCGCAAGCCAAGGCGGCGGGTGAAACCTACGACAAGACCCTGGCCGACGCGCGGGTTCGGTCGCAGACCCTCGCTCAGGAACAGCATGATAAGCTTCATGCGACGTCCGAGGCGAAGCGGCACGCGGTCGAGGCCGACCTGAATGCCAAGCTGGCGACGGCCGAAGCGCAGATCCAGGAAACCCGGACCCGTGCCATGAGCAACGTCGCCACCATCGCCGAGGACGCCGCCGCTGCGATCGTCGATCACCTGACCGGCCGCGCGCCAGACCGCCAACAGGTCAGCGCCGCCGTCGCCAAGGCAAGCTGAGGACCAGGACCATGCATTTCGACGCAGAATTCTGGGTTGCCCTCGGCTTTGTCGTCTTTCTGATCCTGCTGGCTTATGTGGGCGTCCATAGCCGGCTGACCACGACGCTCGACGATCGCTCGAAGCGGGTGTCGAACGAGCTCGCCGAGGCCAAACGCCTGCGCGATGAGGCCGCCGCCGTGCTGGACAGCTTCAAGCGCAAGGCGGCCGAAGCCGAGCACGAAGCTGCTGCGATCGTGGCGCAGGCCAGGCTCGATGCCGAAGCCATGGCCAAAGATGCCGAAGTGCGCATGGCGGATTTCGTGACGCGTCGTACCAAGCAGGCCGAGCAGAAGATTGCCCTTGCGGAAACGCAGGCGGCCGCCGACGTCCGGGCTGCCGCGGCCGATGCCGCCGTCAAGGCGGCGCGCACGGTGCTGCGGGACGATCCGCAGGGCAGCGGGGCCTCGGCTCTGCTGCAGCGCGAGATCGACGGCCTCAAGGCGCGCGTTCACTGACGGCAGGCTGGCCCGGCTACCAGCGGGTCAGCTCCGCCTCCACCTTGCGGATGAAGACCGCGCGGCTCTCCGGGGTCGTGCGGTTCATGTCGTGGCAAGCGAGGTAGCTACAGGGGCAGGCGCGTCCGACATAGCCCCGCATGCCGCGCTGCATAAACCGTTTTGGCGGATTGCCCATTAGGGTGGCGACGAGCGACGACGCACCATAGGTGCAAACCGCGCCATAGCGGACCAGATGATCGAGCTTCGGTGCCAATCGGCCCGACTCGTCGATCGCAAAGGCCACACCGGGAACGAACAGCCGGTCGAGAAATCCCTTCAAGATCGCCGGCATGCCGAAATTCCAGACGGGATGCACGAACAGGAGCGCCTGCGCGTCGCGGATCCGGCCAAGGTAGCCGTCGATCTCGGCGCGATCGGACGCCACATCGTGGTAGGCGAGGCGCTCCGCCCGCCGCATGACCGGATCGAAGCCTTCGGCGTAAAGATCGCAGTCGTCCACGTCGTGACCGGCCCGCCGCAGCACCGACACGCTGTGGTGATGTAGCGAGGCCACGAAGCTGGTCTCGACCGGATGTGCCGAGACGACCAGGATTCTCACGCTCGGCTGGGCTCGAGGCTGGGATACAGGTAAGTTTTACCCGAGGCGAAATCGAAGTCGGGATTGTCCCACGCCACCATCTTGCCCGGATTCAGCAGCCCCTGCGGGTCCGCTTCGCGCTTGAAGGCGAGTTGCACGTCGTCGGTCTGCTTCATGCCGCCTTCCTCGAGCGTGTAACGATGCGGATTGAAGATCGGCGCACCCATATCCTCATGGATGCGGATGATGGCGTTGAGACGTGCCGCATCGGTGAAGCGAATGAGCGGCAGGCCGAAGCAGGTGATGCGGCCATCGAAGCGCACGAATTCCAAATGGCCCATCACCTCGTCGTCTGGGAAGCGCTTGTGGATGGCATCAACAAGCGCAAGCTGGTCCGGGAACGGGTAGAGCACCTGCAGGTAGGTGATGGCGGGATCGACCCGCAGGGCCCGCAGCGTCGTGTGGTTCCAAGATAGTTCCACGTTGCTGGGCAGGCCGGCGCGGTCGACGGTCGGGACGGCACCCGCATCGAACAGGATCTCGGCGCCACCGAAACGCTTGCAGAACAGCGCGAAGGCATCACGGGCGTGCGGCGCCAGCATCACCAGCACGACCGAAGCACCGTCGGGCACCAGAGCGCGATGGCGCAGGAAGTAGCGTTGTGGCACCGGCGCCGCGATGGGGGTGATCAGCTTGGTCAGGATGCCGTCCTGTTCGCCGAGCGCATTGCCGAAGCGAGCCGCCGCCGCGAAGTCCCGAAAGCCGACGATGATGTCGACCCAATCATAGGCGGCCGTCAGCGGCATCTCGACCTCGGTGATGATGCCGTTGGTGCCATAGGCATGCATCACCTTGGCGAGGTCGGCACCCGTGAGACGCAGCACGCGCGGGCTCGCCTCCATGGTGACGACCTCGACCGACAACACGTTGCCGAGGTCGCGCAGGCCGCCCCAGTTGATCGAGCCGACGCCGCCCGAGCCGCCCGCCAGAAAGCCACCGATCGATGCGGTCGCGTAAGTGGAAGGATGCATCCGCAATTCCTGGCCGGAATGCGCCCGGGTGGCGGCATCGATCTCGGCCATGATGGCACCGGGCCCGCAGACCACCCGCCCGGGACCGATCTGCGTGATGTCCCGCATCTCGGCCATGTTCAGCACGACGCCGCCCGACAGCGGCATGGCCTGGCCGTAGTTGCCGGTGCCGGAACCGCGCGGCGTGACCGGGATACCGAGGCGGTGGCAGGCCTCGACGATGCGCACCACTTCGGCCGTGTTGCGCGGCGTCACCACAAGGTCGCCCACCACCGCGTCGAGCTGGCTTTTCAGGATCGGGGAATACCAGAAGAAGTCGCGGCTCTTCTGCTTCACCAGGGCCGGATTGTCCTCGAGCCGCAGCCCTTCGAGCGCAGCCTTCAGGCCGACGATGTCGTAGGGTCGGCTCATGGCCGCAGTCCTTCCAGTTGGTCGAGCCGCTCGTAGCCGGGCAAGGTGGCGTCGATTGCCACGCCGCCGCGAATGACGGTGCGGGGCAGGGCCGGGCGGGCCATGAATTCCGAAAGCGAGCGCGCCGGCACGACGAGGAAATCGGCCGGTGATCCGGCCCGCAGCCGTGCGTCGGGCAAGCCGAGCGCCTCGGCCGGCGTGGTGAAGACGGTACCGGCCCAGACGCCGAACGGGTGGTCGAACTGCGCAATCCGGGTCCCCAAACGCCACACCTCGGCCATGTCGAGGTCGCCATAGGCGTAGAAGGGATCGCGCGTGTTGTCGCTGGCGATCAGCACCGGCACGCCGGCCGCCTTGAGTTCGTGCAGGGCCGTGATGCCACGCCAATGCGGCGTGCGACCCGGGTAGCGATCCTGCAGGTACATGTTGCAGAGTGGCAGCGACACGATGCTGATGCCGGCCCGGGCTACGAGGTCGATCGTGCGCTTGCGCTCTTCGTCGGGAAACAGGCTCAAGCTGCAGCAATGGCCGACCAGGATAGGGCCATCGAAGCGGTGGTCGAGCGCCGTCTGGGCGATCGCGGCCAGGGTATTGACGCCGGGGTCGTCGGTCTCGTCGGCGTGGAAATCGAGGCGCCAACCCTTGTCGCCGGCGAGGCGGAACAGCCGGTCGAGCCCCGGCTGCAAGGCCGGCCCGGGGAATGTCACGGCGCCGAGGCAATCGCCAAACGTCGAGACCATCTCGCCGACCGACCGCATGTGCACATCGTCGAGCGCTAGATCGATGGGAAACAGCGGGCTTGCCTGCAGTTCGACCTTGCCGCGCCATGCGTCCCTGGCGGCCCCGAAGGCCTCGTAGGAGATGCGGGTCTGCTGGTCCTTGCAGTCGAGATGGGTGCGGATGGCGTGCGTGCCGTGTGCATAGGCACTCGCGAGCGCGAAGTGCATGCGGGCGCTGACATCGGAAGCCGTCCAATGCGCCTCACGGTCTCGCGGCACCGCCTCGAGCGCCCCCGCGAAAGTGCCGCTCAGATTGGGCGCGCGGGGCGCGATGTGGCCCTTGTCGAGATGGGTGTGGGCATCGACGAACGCCGGAAGCAGCAGTCCAGGCTCGTGAAAGATCGCCGCTTCGGGCCGATCCCAGCTTGCCGGTCGCAGCGTCGCGATGGTGTCGTCCACCACCTCGAGGTCGACCCGCGTCAAGCCTTCGGCGTCGCTGACGGCGTCGGGAACCGCGATCAGGCAGGCCGGCACCCGGATGTCCTTCAGCCACCAATGGCGCAGGTGCCTTGGCGGGCGGATGGCTTCGATCATGCCGCGTGGTTCCGTCATTGTCCGCGCGACCTGGCACTGTCGTGCCAGCGATGCAGCACCAGGTGGCCAAGCGCCCCGAAGGCGAGGTAGATCACGATTCCGGTGAAGGAGATCAACGTCAAGGCGGCGAACATGCGCGGGATGTTGAGCCTGAACCCGCTCTCGACGATCCGGAAGGCGAGACCCGAGCCTTGGCCGGCCGAACCGGCCGCGATCTCGGCCACGATGGCGCCGATCAGCGCGAGACCGCCGCCGATCCGCAATCCGCCAAGGAAATACGGCATCGCGGCTGGCAGCCGGAGCAGCAGGATCTGCCGCCAGCGCGGGGCCCGGTACAGCTCCATCAGCTCCACGAGGTTGTGGTCGGTCGAGGCGAGCCCGAGGGCGGTGTTGGACAGGATCGGAAAGAAGGCCACCAGAAAGGCGCAAACCAGAACCGCCGTATGGCCGTCGAGGTAAATCAGCAGCAGCGGTGCGATCGCCACCACAGGGGTCACCTGCAGCACCACGGCGAAGGGGAAGAATGCGCGCTCGATCCATTTAGACTGGGCGAACAGCATCGCCAGTACGAGGCTTCCGGCAATCGCAAGCCCCAGGGCTTCGACCGTTGTTCCGAGCGTCACCAGCAGCGCGGCCGACAGCACGCCCCAGTCCTTCACGAGCGTGGCCACGATGAGGCTGGGCGCCGGCAGGATATAGGGTGGGATGCCGCGCAGCCGCACGATGGCCTCCCAGCCGAGGAGAGCCAGCAGGAACACGGCCGCGGGCAGCAACACTTCGGAGGCGCGATGGGGCAGCAGGCGTCGGGTCCTGAAGCCCAAGGGTTCGGCCGGGATCTCCGCCTCCACCAGCGGTTCGGGGGCGCTGAGCACCGTCATAGCGCGTCCTGCCCTGACATGGCGGCATGCAACGCCCGCGAGGCGCGGCGGCATGTCTCGGCATAAACGGGCGTGGTGCGGAAGTCCTCGTCGCGCTCGCGTGGCGCTTCGACGGCCAGTTCGGCCACGGCTCGCCCCGGACGGGCCGCCATGACGACGATGCGGCTCGACAGATAAACGCTTTCATAGACCGAGTGGGTCACGAACACGACGGTCGTGCCGAGTTCCGCGGCGAGCCGCATCAGGTCGTCGTTGAGGCGGGACCGGGTGATCTCGTCGAGCGCCGCAAAGGGCTCGTCCATCAGCAACAGCGGCGGGCGCAGCACCAGCGCCCTGGCGATCGAAACGCGCATCTTCATGCCGCCCGACAGTTCGCGCGGGTAGGACGCCGCAAAGGACTCGAGCCCCACCATGGCCAGCGCGTCTTCGATGCGGGGGCGCGCCTCCGCCTTGCCGATGCCGCGGAGGCGAAGCGGCAGCCACACGTTGTTGAAGACGCTGGCCCAGGGCATCAGCGTCGGCTCCTGAAACACGAAGCCGATCTCCGGGCGGGTGCCCGTCCAGCTGATCGCGCCGGTTGAGGGCTCGGTCAGCCCCGCCAGCATGCGCAGTGCCGTCGACTTGCCGCAGCCCGAAGGGCCGATCAGCGACAGGAACTCGCCCGCCTGCACGGTGAGGTCGAGGCGGCTCAGCGCCACCGTGCCGTTCGGGAACGTCTTGGAAACGCCGCGCAGCGACACCAGCACCGGTGCGGGACGATGTCGGACCTCGACGGCGGCATCGGTCATGGGCGGCATGGTGCTGGCGACCCCATTGGTTTCAGGGTTTCGGCAGCAGGTCGAGGCCGACCTTCTTGTTCACGAATTGCAGCGTGTAGGCCTTTTTATAGTCGAGCCCGGCCGGAACGGCACCGGCCTTGGCCATTTCGTCGTAAAAATCCTTCTGCCGGCCGTCCGTCATGGCGCCGATGCCAAGCGATTTGGTGTCGCCGGAATCGACGATGCCGTAGTGCTTCATCGTCTCGATCGCGAAGGCGATCTCGGCATCGGTGATGTCGGGATTGTCCTTCTTGATGGCCGCATTGGCGGCATGGTTGTCGCCGTAAAGGTAGTGGTACCAGCCCACCGCCGAGGCATCGATGAAGCGCTGCACGAGGTCGGGGTGCTGCGTCACGGTGTCGAGCCGCGCCTCGATGGTGGTGGCATAGGTCGAGAAGCCCTGGTCGGCCAGCAAGAAGACGTTCGGCTTGAAGCTGGCCTGCTGCTCCACCGCATAGGGCTCGGAGGTCGCGTAACCTTGCTGCACGGCGGTTTTGTCGGCGATGAACGGGGCCGTGTTGTATGTATAGGGCTTCACGTCGTTTTCGGAGAACCCGTAGGCCGACACCATCCAGGCGTAGAAGGAGGCAAGGGCCTCCTTGCCGAGAAAGATCGGGGCGCCCTTCAGCGACGCGAATGTGTCATGGCCGACGCCTGGATGCGACAGCACGCATTGCGGGTCTTTTTGGAAGAAGGCGGCCACCACCAGGGTCGGGATGTTCTGTTCCACCGCAGCAAAGGCGGAGATCATGTTGCCGCCCATGTAGAAGTCGATTTTGCCGGCCGGCAACAGCAGCCCGTTATTGGCCTGCGGACCCCCCGGCACGATGGTGACGTCGAGGCCGTATTTGGCATAGGTGCCGTCCACCACCGCCTGGTAGAAGCCACCATGCTCGGCTTCGGCCAGCCAGTTGGTGCCGAAGCTGACCTTGTCGAGCGCCATGGCCGGCCCGGCCGTGCTTAAAATGGCGGCAACGCCCAGCCAGCTTGTCCGCATCAGCATGCATGCTTCTCCGCTCGATGATCCGCGCAGCGTGTTGCGCGTTCTCGCGGCGGATTCAAGCAAGTCGCATGCCCGGCAGGCTTCAGGTCGTCAACAAGGTTCCGCCACGAGGATCGGCGTCGCGGTCGGCTGTTCAGCTGCCGCCACGCCGCAGCAGCGTGCCAAAGCACCGGCCTGCTGCGGATGCTCGGCCTGCAACCATGCGAGATAGGCGGCCAGCACGGCCGGTTCGTGTCGCGGCAGATCGTGGAACACGCCAGGATCTTCGAGGCCAACCCCTGTCGGGTCGCGTTCGAGCTCCTTCGGGAACAAGGCGATTGCGTCGTCGGACGTGGCTGCCGCCTCGCTCAGGCGTGTTCCGGTCAGATAGGCGTGCGTCAGGTCGTGGCCGAAGCGACGGCCGAGATGGGCACTGCCGATCGGTCTCGGATTCATCTCGATCAGAAAAGCGCGGCCCTGGCGGTCGAGGATGAAATCGAAGCTGACGAAGCCGGAACATTTCAGCGCCGCCACGAGACGTTGCGCGGCTTCGGCCATTTCGGCAGACGGCTGGTGACGCAGGATCGTGCTAGACCCTTTCGTCGGGTGGTGTCGCACGGCTTCGAAGCCGACGCCGTCGATCACGGCGCCATCGCGGGTGACGGCCGTGTACATGGCGAGGCGCCCCTCGACCATGCTCTGCAGCAACATTGGCGTGCGGGGCCGAGCCAGGCCGGCCAGCCGCGCCACCATGCGTTTCGCCATGCCCTTCAGCTGCGCCGTGCGGATGGCCGATGCGAGCTGGCCTCGGGTATCGGCCCGGATCACGCCGCCGGAGCCGGACGACTGGTCGCGCTTCACCATGACGGGCAACACGGCGGCACCGGCGTTGCGATCATCCCAGAAGGTCGGCAGGCGCACGCCGCAATCCTGTGCCACGCGCATCAAGGCGACGCGACCGCAGGCAGCCTCGTAACCCGCAGGATCGCCAAAGGAGCGGCGAAGCAGGTCGCCGACGGCTCGGGAGGTCGGCTTGAGGGCCATGTTGCGCAGCAGGGTGGCGGCAAGGTCGTCGAGCGGCACGACCCTGTCGGGCCGCCAGCACGCCACTGCGGCGGACAGGCGCTTGGGCAGCAGGAACGGCGCTACCAGGGCGCCACCGCGGCGCGGCATCGTGAAATGCCTGTCGATGCCAAGGTTTTGGGCCGCGATGGCGCCCGGGGGGGCCAGCACCGCGCAGACGGCGCCGTTCTGAGCCAGGTCGCTGACGAGGCGATCCGTTCCGACATCGTCGGTCAATGACACGCAAAGGATGCGGAGCGACTGCGCCACGGCCTCAGGCCTTGAATAGCGGCATGACGGCGCCGGCCCGTTCGCGCCGTGTCGTCTCGCAATCCAGAAAGGCCTGGCTTCGCATCACGCGGCCGGCCGTGCGGCGCGCCGCGAAATCGGTGCCACAGACGAAACGCAGCAGCGGCCCGAAGCTCGTGGCGGCCGGCGTGCCGACCATGAACAAGCCCGGTATGCGCGTTTCAAAGCTCGAGCTCAGCGCCAGGTCGGCGCCGGCCTGACGCAATGCGGCACGTAGCGGCGCGTCGAGAATCGCAAGGCGGTCGATGTCGATCTCGTAGCCGGTCGCGGCGATGACGTGGTCGACCAGCAAGACCTCGACGCCTTCCGGGCCGCTAAGCGTCAGCGCCACGCGGCCGCCCACCATGCCGGCCCGCATGACCTCGGTGCAAAGGCGGAGGTCGGTATGGGCCTCGACGATCTCGCGCACCGACCAGGCCGGGGCAGGCCCCAGATAAGTCGATACGAGGTGTCGGCGCAGCCGCTGCGGCAGGATGTGGAACAGGTCCGGCAACTTGACGCAGAGCTGCTTCTTCCAGCCCGGCCCGAGCGGCGTCAGGGGGGACAGCATGCGATCCCGCAGAGGATTCGGTGGATAAAACCGCACGGCGGCGCGATGCGTGATGGCCACCGCCTCGGCGCCGCGGCGGTGCAGCGCCGCAGCGACATCCATGGCCGAGGCTCCACCGCCGAGCACCGCCACACGCTGGCCTCGGAACCACTCGGTGTCGCCCTGGTCGGCGCTGTGTGTGACGCGGTCAGCCGGCAGAGCAGCCAGCACCGGGGCCGGACGGGCGAAGGCGCGAATGCCCATCGCCAACACGACCTGGCTGGCCAGAAGACTGGCGCCCGACCGCAGCGTGATCTGGAAGCCGCCATCCCGGCGGGCCACCCCCACGACGTCCTGATCCTCGAGTTGCGGCACGAAGCGTTTCTGAAATGCCTCGCCGTAAGCGGCGAAGACTTCGACCGGGACCGGCCATCCGGTGCGACGGTAGGGGATGCCGCGCTCGGCGCAGAACGCCTCGAGCGGATAGGCGCGATCCGGATCGGACAGGTTCATGGCGAAGCCTTCCGACTTCAGCACCATGCCGTTCGGCATGAACGCGCGCCACGTGTCCATGGCACGCCCAAACACCCGAGGCTTCAGCCCGGCCTTGGTGAGATGCGCCGCAACCGAGAGGCCGTAAGGCCCGGCCCCGATCACCACCACGCCCGTGTTGGATCCCATGACGCCCATCCGCAAAATAGATCGCACCACGAAACCGCGCCGCGCCGGTCCGCACAAGGCGGAACCCCAAACATGGCCAACGGGGATTAAAGCCTATGCCTATGAATGGAGGGATTGGCGGTCGTTTAGCGTAGGCAGGTCAGCCAAGGCTCTGCCGAGGCCATGCGGGCCTGCACGGTGGCGGCCAGCGTGCGCTGGTGGCGTGTCGGACGCGCGGCATCGCGCAAGATCGGATTGGGCAGCGAGGTGGCCAACAAGGCAGCCTCGCGACGGCTCAGCTGGCTCGCCGGCTTGTGGAAGTGCTGCTGCGCCGCCGCCTCTGCCCCGAAGACGCCAGGACCCCATTCGGCGACATTGAGATAGGCCTGCAGGATGCGGCGTTTGCTCCAGATGACTTCGATCAGCAGCGCGGTCGGGATTTCGAGCGCCTTGCGCAGGTAGGAACGCCCGGGCCAGAGAAACAGGTTCTTGGCCAGTTGCATGGTGAGGGTGGAGGCACCGCGCGACGGGCCGTCCGGGTCCGAGACGACCTCGTTCAGGCTTGACCAATCGACGCCCCGATGTTTGCAGAACTGGCCGTCCTCGGACATCACCACGGCGGCGACGAGGGTGTTGGCGATCGCCGACAAGGCAACGGGGCGGCGATCGACGGTCTGGCCGGTCAGCATGCGGCCGAACATCAGGGTGGACACTGGCGGCCGGACCGAGTCGTAAAGGACGGCTCCCACAACCATCAGGATCAGGACCACGACGCCGCGGGCTGCCCAGCGCGTCCAGACTCGCAAACCCCGGATCACCTTTCGCCCATCGTCGTTTCATCGCAGCCGCAGCATGGCGGGTCTCCCCGGCGAAGTCGAGCGGGACCGCAGGGCAAGGCGGTGGCTTGTCTGGAGCGGTCCAGGGGATGGTTACGGCTTCCGTTCGGACAGCACCGGCGTCCGGCGAGCGCAATGCAATCCCCTTGTGTAGGCGCCCGGCATTTGTGTGCGGCCGCAAAGCCAAGTATTGATTCCGCAACCACCAGCCATCACCTTTGACGGCATTGCCACCCGACCCGAGAGCCCGCTCCGCTGACCCAGACCCTTGACGACACCGCCGCTCCCTCGACGCCCCCGACCGTCGACCAGCACGTCGATGCCTTGTCGCGCAACATTCGCGAAAGCCTCGACGATGCCAAGGCCGAGGATGTTCTGAGCATCGACCTCGGCGATAAGACCTCCATCGCCGACACGATGGTGATCGCGACCGGTCGATCCAACACCCATGTCAATGCCATCGCGGACCGTGTGCTGAAGGCCTGCAAGGCCGCCGGAGCCCAGGCCCGGACGGAAGGCATGCCGCAGTGCGATTGGGTGTTGATCGATGCGGGCGACATGATTGTCCACATCTTCCGGCCCGAGGTGCGGCAGTTTTACAACCTTGAAAAGATGTGGGGCGTCGATCGCCCGGACGAGCGTCGCGTCGGCTGAGGCCACGTGCGGCTGCTGTTGCTGGCGGTCGGCCGCATGAAGGCCGGGCCTGAACGGGACCTGTTGAAGCGCTACGTCGATCGGGCGCAGGCGGGGGCCCGTGGGGTCGGGCTTGCGGCGGTGTCCGACATCGAGATCGAGGAAAGCCGCGCCCGCACCGCGCCGGAGCGCAAGGCCGCCGAGGCTGCGGTTCTGGCGACAAAGATCCCGGCCGGCGCAAAGGTGCTGTTGCTCGACGAACGAGGCCGTGCGGCCACGAGCCTTGAGCTTGCCAAGGCGGTCGGGACGGCGCGCGATGGGGGCTGCCCCGCGTTCTGCTTCGCGGTCGGTGGGCCAGATGGTTTTGCGCCGGACTTCATGGCCGGGCATGACCTGATCGCCTTCGGGGGCGTCACCTTCCCGCACCAGATCGTCCGGGTGCTGGTGGCCGAGCAACTGTACCGCATCACGACGATCCTGGCGGGCCACCCCTACCATCGCGCCTGAGGGCGGCGCGCCGCAGGGCGGTCGAGGATTGCGGTGAACGCGGTCCATGCAGCGTCACGATGGCAGGAGGGGCGAGCGCCGCGAGACTGCGAGCCGCATGTTCCGGGATGCGCCAGCGCTGCAGCATCGACCAGGCCTGCCCCTGGCGGCCGCGAATCGTGTCTCCCGGCCGGTCCACCACGGCGATCGGCACCGTGCGGAGGATGTCGGTCCAGCGATGCCAGCGCGGGAAGCTCCGCAGGTTGTCGGCCCCCATGATCCAGACGAAGCGCACGCCGGGGCAGCGCTGCGTCAGGACGCGCAGGATGTCGGCCGTGTAGCGTAGCCCGAGCGTTGCCTCGATGGCCGTGACGTCGATCTGGGGATGGCGGGCGATCGCCCGGGCCCGGTCGAGCCGTGCGTCGAGTCGTTGCAGGTCATGCGGGTCCTTCAAGGGATTGCCGGGCGACACCAGCCACCACACCCGGTCGAGGCGCAGGCGGCGCAGGGCGATGAGGCTGGCCAGCCGATGTCCTTCATGGGCTGGATTGAAGGACCCGCCGAAGAGGCCGATCCGCAGCCCGGGGCCATGGCGGGACGGCAGGCGGTCCGGCCAGCCGGGCCGGGCCTCCGTCGTGGCCTCCGTCACGGGCGGGTTTGGCCCGTGCCTCGGATGCGATAGTTGAAGGAGGTCAATTGCTCGACGCCCACCGGGCCGCGGGCGTGCATGCGCCCGGTCGAGATGCCGATCTCGCCCCCGAAGCCGAACTCGCCCCCGTCGGCGAACTGGGTCGAGGCGTTGTGCACCACGATGGCGGAATCGACGCGGGCCAAAAAGGCTTCCGCGGCGGCGGCGTTCTCGGTCACGATGCCGTCGGTGTGGTGCGATCCATAGCGGCCGATATGGGCGATGGCGGCGTCGAGCCCGTCGACCACTCGGCAACTGATGATGCTATCGAGGTATTCGGTGTGCCAGTCGTCTTCCGACGCCGGTCGTACGCGTGCGTCGGTCGCCTGGGTGGCGGCATCGCCCCGCACTTCGCAGTTCGCGTCGAGCAGCATCTGCACCAGCGGCCCAAGGTGGGTGGCGGCCACGGCCGCATCGACCAGCAGCGTTTCGGCTGCGCCGCAGACGCCGGTACGGCGCAGCTTCGAATTGAGGACGATGGCGCGCGCCTTGTCGAGATCGGCCGCGCGATCGACAAAGATGTGAACGAGCCCTTCGAGGTGGGCGAAGACCGGAACGCGCGCTTCGGCCTTGACCCGGGCCACCAGGGCCTTGCCGCCGCGCGGCACCAGCACGTCCAGGTTGCCGCCGAGCCCGGCCAGCATGGCGCCCACGGCGGCGCGGTCGCGCGTCGGCACGAGGCTGATGGCAGCCGCCGGCAACCCGGCCTCGTCGAGCCCGCGCACTAGGCAGGCGTGGATAGCCGCGCTCGAATGAAAGCTTTCCGATCCGCCGCGCAGGATGCAGGCATTGCCGGCCTTGAGGCAAAGGGCGCCGGCATCGGCCGTGACGTTGGGGCGGCTTTCGTAGATGATGCCGATCACGCCGAGCGGCGTCGCCACGCGGTCGATCACGAGGCCGTTCGGGCGCTCGATTCGCGCCAGCCTGCGTCCCACCGGGTCCGGCAAGGCGGCGATCTCCGCGATGCTCCGGGCCATCGCTTCGATCCGCCCGGCATCCAGCTTAAGTCGATCGAGCGCGGCGTGGCTCAGACCGCGGCGCTCGCCCTCGGCCATGTCGCGCGCATTGGCGGCCAGGATCGTGGCCGTATCCTGCCGCAGCAACCGCCCGGCAGCCTCCAAGGCGGCTTGGCGGGCGGCGCCCGGCATCGTGGCGACCGCTTGTTGGGCGGCGCGCGCCGCGACCCCCAGGGCGTGCATCACCGCGTCGATGTCGGTGCCGTCGTCGCTGACAAGCTTGAGCCGGTCCATGAAGCCCTCGGTCGTTCCGCAGCCGCTATCGCAGATCGCCGCCGGGCTTGTCCATCCTGGCGGCTGGATCACTGGCCATCGTTGAGCGGGTGTAGGTCGCGCACCATGGCCTTCATGCGGTCGTCGAGCACGTGGGTGTAGATTTGCGTCGTAGCGATATCGGCATGGCCGAGCAACTCCTGCACGATGCGCAGATCGGCGCCGTTCTGCAGCAGGTGGCTCGCGAACGCGTGGCGCAGCACGTGCGGGCTGACGCGACCGGGCTGGATGCCGGCCGCGGCGGCCAGACCCTTCAGGTCGCGCGCAAAGGCCTGTCGGGTCATGTGGCCGCTTTCGCTGATGGCGGGGAACAGCCAGGGTGAGCGGCCACGTCCGGCTTCGCCCTCGACGGTTCGCTGCCGCCGCATGGCCCGCATGGCGGGGTCCGACAAGGGCACCAGCCGCTCGCGTCCGCCCTTGCCCTTGATGGTCAGCAGGGCCGTGTCGTCGGCTTCGGCAAGCCGGGCCGACGCGCTCGGCAAGGCCATCAGCTCCGAAACGCGCAGGCCGGTCGCGTAAAGTACCTCCAGCAGGCAATGCAGCCGGGCGGCGCGACGCTGCTCCGCCGGCGGCAGGTCGGTGCGCTCCAGGGTGGCGGCCGCCGTTGCCAACATGCGGTCGACCTCGTCGACGCCGAGCACCTTGGGCAACGGTCGTCCGCGCTTCGGCCCTTCGAGCACGATCGTCGGGTTGTCGGCCCGGTGGCCGTCGGCGAACAGAAAGCGGTGGAACTGACGTACCGCCGACAAGCGCCGCGCCGCCGAACTGGCCTTCAGGCCGCGCGCCTCGAGGTCGACCAGATAGGCCCGGATCGCCTTGCCGTCGATCGTGAGCGGCGTCGAGCCCTGCGCCTCGATAAAGGCCCGGTAGTCCGAAAGGTCTCGACGATAGGCCGCGATCGTGTTGACGGCCGCGCCGCGCTCAACCGTGATGGCGTCGAGATACAGCTCGATCAGGCGCGCGGTGGATGGGGGCACGGTGCCTCAGCGATTCAGGCGGGCCGGCGGCACGATCTGCTCCATCGGGCGTGGCGTCACTGTGACGAGGGTCGCCAAAGCGTAGACGATCCCGAACGCCAGGGCCGCCAGGCAGCAGAGCACCACGAGGAAGCGGATGAGGGTCGGCACAAATCCATTCCGGGTGGCCACGGCATGCGGCCGGGCGACATGGTTGGCGAAGGGTGAAGGATGTGGGTTACGGCACCCTTAAAGGCTGGCGGTCCCTGCCGTCACGTCGTGGACAACCGGTTTCAAGCCCACCCTGGCCAGGGCCTCGCGTTGGCGCTCCGTCACGGCTGCGACATCGAAATCCGCGATCATGTCCTGGAACAGCCGTGCAAAGTTCATCTCGGCATTCAGGTGCAGGAACACCGAGCCAAGCCCCACGGCGGCCCGGTCCATGAATACGAACTCGCGCGGGATCAGGATCGGGCCCTTTTCCTTCAGTATCTTGTGGACTTCGAAGGCTTCGCGTCGGCCGTACTTGCCGGGCTCGATGCCGTCGCCGACGGTGCGCACCCGGTCGTCGAGGATCGGCCCGTAGATGAACTTGGCCCATAGGTTCAGCGTGTCGATCAGCTCGGGCTTCAGGCCTCGGAACCCCCAAGCGTCATAGGCCCGGGCCACGCGGGCCTCATCGCCTTGCAGCAACCCCTGGTAAAGGTCCACCACGCCACCCACGAAGGCCGGCGGAAACACCCGGATGCAACCGAAATCCAGCAGGTTGACGCCTGCTACGGCACCATTCTCCTCCCGGACCGCGTAATTGCCGAGGTGGGGGTCGCCATGGATGACGCCGTAGCGGGTGAACGGCACCCACCAAGCCTTGAACATCGCCACCGCGATCTGGTTGCGGACCGCGAGCGTTTCGGTCTTGAAGTCGAGCAGCTTGCGGCCTTCGAGCCAGCTCATAGTCAGCAGGCGGTCGGTCGACAGCTCATCAAGCACGTCGGGCACCCGCACTTCTGGCACATCGGCCAGCATCAGGCGGTAAAGCGCCGTGTGCTGGGCTTCCTGCCGGTAGTGCAACTCCTCGCGAACCCGTTCGGACACCTCCTTGATGATCTCACGGGTGTCGACCGCCGGCGACATGCGCCGATGCACGGAAAACAACATGTCGAGCTGGCGGATATCGGCTTCGACGGCCGATGCCATATCCGGATATTGCAGCTTGCAGGCCAGCGGCTGCCCCGTGTGGGTGGCGGCCCGATGCACCTGCCCGAGCGAGGCTGCGGCGGCGGGCTGCAGATCGAAACTGCCGAAGCGCGATTGCCATTCGGGCCCGAGCTCGGCCTGCATGCGCCGCTTGACGAAGGCGGCGCCCATCGGCGGCGCGTCGCTCTGCAGCTTCTGCAAGGCTTCGGCATATTCCGGCGGCAAAGCGTCCGGAATGGTGGCGAACAGCTGCGCCATCTTCATGATCGGGCCCTTGAGGCCCCCGAGCGCCTTGCCGAGCGCCGCCGCATTGGCGGCCTCGTCGTTGCCGCCAAGCAGGCGCGCGCCCGCCATGCGGGCCGCGACGCCACCGACATTGGCGCCAACACGGGCATAGCGGGCCGCACGGGCCGTAAATCGGTTGTCTTCACTCGGCATGACGCGGGCCACCGGTTCGGGATTGCCCAACCGACATTGGGTGGTGACCCTGGTTTGTCGAGCGCGGGCGATGGTTTGCGCGTGCGGCACACTGCACCGCACCACGGGTCGCGGGCGTTACGGCACCGAGCCCATCGCCTCGAGTTCGTCGATCATGCCGGCGATAAGATCGAGGCCGATGGTCCAGAAGCCGGGGTCGTGGGCATCGAGCCCGAACGGCGTCAACAACTCCGTATAGGTCTTGCTGCCGCCCGCCGACAGCATCGCAAGATAGCGTTCGGCGAAGCCCTCGGGCGTGCGCTCGAAGACGCCGTAGAGCGAGTTCACCAAACAATCTCCGAACGCATAGGCGTACACGTAGAAGGGCGAATGGATGAAGTGCGGCACGTAGGACCAGAAGGTCTCGTAGCCCGGCCCGAAGCGGATCGCCGGTCCGAGGCTCTCGGCCTGTACCGACATCCAGAGCTCGCCGATGCGGTCGACCGTCAGTTCGCCCGTGCGCCGTTCCTCGTGCAGCTTGCGCTCGAAGCTGTAGAAGGCGATCTGGCGCACAACGGTGTTCAGCATGTCCTCGACCTTCGAGGCCAGCAGCGAGAACCGTGCGCGCGGATCGGTGGTCTTGGCTCGCAGCGAGCGGAAGGTCAGCATCTCGCCGAACACCGAGGCGGTTTCGGCGAGTGTCAGCGGCGTCGGCGCCATCAAGGCGCCGTTCGGCCCGGCCAGCACCTGGTGCACGCCGTGGCCGAGTTCGTGGGCCAGGATCATCACGTCGCGGGGTCGGCCCTGGTAGTTCACCAGAATATAGGGGTGAGCCGAGGGGGTGGTGGGGTGCGAGAAGGCGCCCGGTGCCTTGCCGGGGCGGATCGGTGCGTCGATCCAGCCGCCCTCGAAGAACTTCGCGGCAATGTCGGCCATGGCGGGCGAGAAGCCGCGATAAGCGTCAAGGATCGTGTCGCGCGCCTCGCCCCAGGGCGCGATCGCATCGGGGGCCTGCGGTAGCGGCGCGTTGCGGTCCCAATAGTCGAGCTGCTCGACGCCGAACCAGCGCGCCTTCATGGCATAATATCGATGCGACAGGCGCGGATAGGCGGCCTGTACGGCTTGCAACAAGGCATCGACGACATCGCGCTCGACCCGGTTGGCGAGGTGGCGCCCGTCCGCCACATCGGTGAAACCGCGCCAGCGGTCGCCGATGTCGCGATCTTTCGACAGCGTGTTGGTGACGAGCGCGAAGGTGCGCTCGTGCGCCTTGAGGGTGGTGCCGAGCGCCTCCGCGGCGGCACGGCGGCGGCCCTGATCGGGGTCTTGCATCAGATTGAGGGTCGGTTCGAGGGACAGGTCCTCGCCATTCACGGTGAAGCGCAGCGCCGTGATGGTTTCGTCGAACAAGCGGATCCAGGCGGCCCGCCCGGTGGCGGCCTTTTCATGGAACAACTGTTCCACCCGGTCTTCGAGCTGGAAGGGTTTGTCACGGCGAAGGTCGTCCAGCCATGGGCGGTAGCGCGCCAACGGCGTCTCGAGGGCCGCACGGTCGATCAGGGCATCGTCGATGCGGTTGAGCTCCAGCGTGAAGAACAGGAGATCGGACGACACCGTCGTCACGTGCTCCTGCGCATCGCCGAAGAACTTGGCTCGCTGCGGATCGGCGGTGTCGCCGGCGTAAAGCAGGCTGGCGAATGAGATGATGCGGCCGAGCGTGTCGTCGATGGCCTCATAGGAGGCCACGGCGACGCCGAGCTGCGCCGCAGCGTCGGGCGCCTCCGCCATGGCCGCGAGCCGACCCCGATAGGTTTCGGCGAACTGCCGGGCGGCGGTCGCGGTGGCGTCGAGGTCGGCCCGGTAGTCCGGCGATCCCATCCCGGCATACAGGTCGCGCAGGTCCCAGGTGGGAAGCGAGCCGATATCGGCGTCCGTCGCGGCGGCGACGGGAGCCGCAGGGCTTCGCGGGACGTTCGGGAACCGGTTCATCGGCGACTGCCTCCAACACACGCGAGCGCCCACGGCGCCTCGGGCCATCGGGCTTCGTCATAACGCAGGATCGGCACGGGATCACCTGCATCCGCGACGCATCCCGCAGGCGGGAACCGACCAACACAGATCCGTGAGCCTCGGGGGGTCTTAAGGCCACGTTTACCCTGCTGGCCCAGCATGGGGACACTGGCGGGCCCGATTCCGCCTCTTCGAGGCCGCATGTCTTTCACCATCCTCATCGCCGATGACGACCCGGTCCAGCGTCGCCTGCTCGAGGCCATGGTTCGCCGCTTCGGCTACGATGTGGAATGCGTGGATGGCGGCGAGGCCGCCCTGGCCCGTCTCGGCGCCAGCGACACCCACGGCATCGATCTTCTGATTCTCGATCTGATGATGCCGGGAACCGGCGGCATGGATGTGCTGGCCCGGATGCGCGAGCGCAAGATCGCCTTGCCGGCCATCGTGCAGACCGCCCATGGCTCGATCGAGACCGTGATCGCCGCCATGCGGGCCGGCGCCATCGATTTCGTCGTCAAGCCGGTCGGGGCAGAGCGGCTGTCGGTGTCGATCAAGAACGCGTTGCGCTTCGATGCCCTCGAGGTCGAGATGCGGCGGATGACGCGTCGTGCCGCGGGATCGCTGACCTTCAAGGACATCGTCACCAAGAGCGAGGACATGGGCCGGGTGATCCGGCTCGGCGAGCGGGCCGCCAAATCCTCCATCCCGGTGCTGATCGAGGGTGAGTCGGGCGTCGGCAAGGAGCTGATGGCGCGGGCCATCCAGGGTTCGTCCGACCGCAAGGGCAAGCCCTTCGTGGTGGTCAACTGCGGCGCCCTGCCGGAGAACCTCGTCGAGTCGATCCTGTTCGGCCACGAGAAGGGCGCCTTCACGGGCGCCACCGAGAAGCACGCCGGTAAATTCGTCGAGGCGAACGGCGGCACGCTGTTTCTCGACGAGATCGGCGAACTGCCGCTCGAAACCCAGGTGAAGCTGCTGCGCGCCTTGCAGGAAGGCGAGGTCGATCCCGTGGGGGCCCGGCGCTCGGTGCGGGTCGACATCCGCCTGATCTCGGCCACCAACCAGAACCTGATCGAACTGGTGAAGGCCGGCCGCTTCCGGGAAGACCTGTTCTACCGGCTCAACGTGTTCCCGATCACCATTCCGCCGCTGCGCAACCGCCGTGCCGACATTCCCGACCTCGCCCGGCGGTTTTGTGCCCGATTCGCGGCCGAGGAAGGCAAGCGCCTGCGTGGCATCACGGCCGAGGCGTTGGCGTTGCTGTCGACCTACGGTTGGCCCGGCAACGTGCGGCAGCTCGAGAACGCCCTGTTCCGCGCCGTGGTGCTGGCCGATGGCGACGAACTGACGGTGGCGGAGTTCCCGCAGATCGCCGCCCAAGTCGATGGGTTCGACGTCCGGCTGCCTGCCGCGCCGCCGACCGTCGAGCCGCTCGCGGTCCGCTCCTGGCTCGATGCCGACCATACCGCCATCCAGGGCCGCGACCCGCACAGCATGCCGCTCCTCGACGAAGGCGGGGAGGTGCGCAAGCTCGACGACGTGGAGCGGGCGCTGATCCGCTTCGCCACCGACTATTACCGGGGCCAGATGTCGGAGATGGCCCGCAAGCTCGGCATCGGCCGCTCGACCCTTTATCGGAAGATGAAGGAATACGGGCTGCACGGCGACGATCAGGACGACGTGGCGGCCTAGCGATCGGTCCGGCCCTACGCGGGGCCGAACAAGCGCTCGTCGACGCCTTGGTTGAGCGGCCTCGGGGTCGGTGGCGACGGTCCTGTCGCGCCGACGACCGCGCACCGCGCAGGCGTGCCGATGTGACCAGGGCGCCACGACCTTGGTCAATGACGATCCAGATGGCCGCGGCGCGGGACGCCGCTGCTGCGCTGCGGCATATCCCTGTGCAACGCCAGGGCTTCAGGACACACGCCACCCATGCGGCAGACATTGCGAGTGAACGCGACCCTTCGGCAGCGCGCGACGCGCTTCGGCCTGGGCGTTGCCCTGCTGGGGGCCACCAGCCTGGCGGCATCCGGTGGCGGCTGGGCCACGGAAGGTCTATCGCGTTCCGGGCCCTTCGCGGCGCCGGCCGCCTTTGTGCCGACCGAATCCCAGGGGGTCCACGGTTCCGATGTGACCGGCACGATCCCGACGGCGGCCGGGCTGACGCCGGATGCCGCCCTCGCTCCACCGCAAGGCATCCCCGAGCTCGGCATCGCGCCACCGGCACTACCGCAGCCGGTGCTGACGGAAGGGACGCCGTCAGTCCTGACGGTGCAGGATATGGCCCTGGCGCTCGCCGACTGGCGCGAAGCCACGGCTTTGCCTCTTGGTACAGCGCCCTCCGAGCAGGGTAAGCAGCGCCAGGCCGTTCGGGACGGCATCGTGGCCTATTACGCGGCGCACGGGAATGCAGCCCTGTGGCTCGACGGCGCCCGGTTTTCCGCCGCGGCCCGCACCGCGATGTCCCGCATCGAACGGGCTGCAGAAGACGGCCTCAACTTGCGGACCATGGTGGTGCCGGTGTTGCGCGACCCCGACGCGCGCCAGCTCGCGGCGGCGGATCTGGCCTTGAGCGAGGCCGTGGTGGCCTATGCCCGGCAGGCCGGCGGCTCGCGCATCGATCCGTTGCAGATCAACCGGCTCATCACGGCGAAGCGGACGATCCCCGAACCGGCCGAGATTCTGGCGACCGTGTTGTCGGCCCCCGATGCGGGAGCGGCACTACGGTCCTATAATCCACCGCAGCCCGGCTATGCGGCCCTCAGGGCCAAGCTGGCCGAATTGCGCCAAGCGGCGCCTGTGGCCCGTCAGGGCATCCCGCTCGGGCCCACCTTGAAGCTCGGCATGCGGGACGCCCGGGTACCGCTCATCCGATCGCGCTTCGGCCTCGACGCCGCCGTGGCCGATCCGTCGGGCGAACCCCTTGTCTACGACATCAAGGTGGCGGATGCGGTGGCGGATTATCAGCGCGGGCACGGGTTGCCGGCTTCCGGCACCTTGACGCCGCGCACCGTGACGATGTTGTCGGGCGGCGACCCGGCCCGGCTCGAGAACGAGCTTGTGGCCAATATGGAGCGTTGGCGCTGGCTGCCGCGCGACCTCGGTCCTGACCACATCACCGTCAACGTGCCCGACTACAGCCTGGATCTCGTGCGGAACAACATCAGCACGCATCATGCCCGCGTGGTGGTCGGCAAGCCCGACCACCAGACGCCGATCTTCTCGGATGCCATGCGGTTCATCATCGTGAACCCGTATTGGAACGTGCCGCTGTCCATCATCAAGAAGGAGATGCTGCCGAAACTCGCCCAGGACCCGAACTACTTCGCCAACCACGGCTACGAGGTGGTGGAACGCGACGGCGTCACGGTGGTGCGGCAGCCGCCGGGCGAGGACAATGCGCTTGGCCGCATCAAGTTCATGTTCCCCAACCAGCATGCCGTCTACCTGCACGACACCAATGCCCGCGCCTTGTTCGGCAAGGACAAGCGTGCCTTCAGCCACGGCTGCGTGCGGGTGGACCAGCCTTTCAAGCTCGCCGAGGCGGTGCTTGGGCCCGACCATGGCTGGACCGAGAAGCGAATCCAGAAACTCGTCGGCGGGGATGAGCGCACCATCAACCTGCCGGTTCCGATGCCGATCCACATCGTCTACTTCACGGCCTATGTGGACGACGGGGGCGGCTTGCAGTTGCGCGACGACCTTTATGGCTATTCCGACAAGGTGAAATCGGCCCTCGGTCTGCGCGGCTGAGCCCCCGGAACGCGCGATCCGACCTGATCGGCCGCCGAGCAGGCCATCAAACAGCCTGAATGCTGCCTCGCTAATGCAGCCTTGGACGACGGGACGCGACGGGTTTCCTTTCGGCCAAGGCGCCGCTAGGAAGCGATGTCGTCGTACGGCAGCAGGCTGGAAACAGATCGTTAACGCTTTTCGGCAAAACTTCGCGGCGACCGTTGCTTGTGCTCAAACAGCTACGTTTGTCCCTAGAGTGGGTAGCGCATTGAAGCGACGGCATCTTCGCGGCAACTTTGGCCGCAGCCATATCCTTCAGGTCGGGCTGGGCTTGGCGATCGTCTGCGGCGCCCTGGTGATGCCGGGCGAGACGGAGGATGCGGTCGCCAATGGCGACACGCGCACCATCCAGCTCTACCATGTGCATACCAAGGAATCGATTACCGCCACCTATCTGGTGAATGGCGCCTACGACCAGGCGGTGCTTGAGAAGCTGAACTGGTTTCTGCGGGATTGGCGGCGTGACGAACCCACCAAGATGGACCCTCGCCTGTTCGACACGATCTGGGAGGTTTACCGCGAATCGGGCTCTCACCAGCCGATCGAGGTGATGTCGGCCTATCGCTCGCCCGAAACCAACGCCATGCTGCGGCGACGCACACGCGGCGTGGCGGAGCATTCCCAGCACATTCTCGGCAAGGCCATGGACCAGCACTATTTCGATGTGCCCATGTCGAAGATCCGCGAGATCGCGATGCGGCTGCAGCGCGGCGGCGTCGGCTTTTATCCGACAGCCGGAACGCCGTTCGTCCACATGGATGTGGGCGGTGTGCGGCATTGGCCCCGTATGAGCTACGACCAACTGTCCCGCTTGTTCCCAGACGGCAAGACGGTCCACATCCCCTCGAACGGGCAGCCGCTGCCGGGCTACGAGGAAGCGCGTGCCGAACTCGAGGCGCGTGGCGACGGCTCATATCCAACCGCGACCGAGGTGAAGTCGAAGGGCTTCTTCGCCTGGCTGTTCGGGTCGGGGGACGACGAGCAGGACGACGCCGCCGCGTCGCGTGACGACACGCATGGCCGGGGTGCCCCCGTGCCGCAGCAGAGGGTGGCCAGCGCCCCGGCTGCGGTTGCCCAGGGCGCACCGATGGCCACCGCCGGCAAGAGCGGCGACGCCATGGCGTTTTCCCGAAGCGAAGGCGTCCGGGCCGCAACCCTGGCGGCGTCTCAACAGGCCGCCGCGCCTGCGCCGGTGCAACCCGCGCCGGCCCCCGATGCCCGGTTGGCGCTCGCCATGTCGATGCAGCAGGCTGAAGCACCGCAGCCCTACGAGACGGCCCCGGCGCCAGCGGCCGCGTCGGCCGCGCCACCTTTGGATCCTGTGCCGACGCTGGCCGTGCCGGCCGCCACCCTGGCGGCCTCAGGGTTGGCCGTGCCATTGCCGCCCAACCGCCCGACGGAGCTGGCCGATGCCGCGTTCGACATGCCTCTCCCGCCGACACGTCCGTCCGAACTGACGAGGCCCATCGAAGCGCCCGCTCCCACGGCCCAGCAGACGGCACGCTTGAATCGTGCCGACGGCATCAACGCGCTTCTGACAACGCGGAGCCAATTGCCGTCCGTCATCACGCAAGGCACGTCGCGCGGCGTGCGGCCTGGGGTGCCGCCCGCGGTGTTGGCTTATGCGGGACCGGCCGGGTCGCCGGTATCGGGGGATGGGCCATCGCCGGTGCCCATGCCGGTGCCACGTCCAACCGACCTCGTATCGGCGCGCCTCGACCGCTCGAATTTTCGCAGCCTCACCTCGGGCGCCAAATCGGAGAAAAGCGTACCCCGCTCAGCCATGGGATCGTCGGTGGTCGGTATCCGGGCCGCAGCCCGGGCTTCGTCCAGCAGTTTCGCGGCCGCACAGGACGCATCGAGCTTTGGCTCCAAGGCCTCGGACCTGGCGACCGATCGGTTCAGCGGCGCGGCCTTGAAGCCGAATGCCAAGCTCGTGACTACCAAGAAGGCCGAGTCGACTTCGCAGGACTGATGGTCGCTGACGCGGGCTGAGCCGATCGCCGCAGCCTGTGTTTACAGCGGCGGAGGGAGCATCGCCTCCGCCGCGACAGCGTCAGGGCCGCAGGTCGCGGCTCAGTTGCGTTCCCACATCAGCATGCTGCCGAAGTCGCCCGTGGTCTGCCAGTCTGGCCGGCCCACGTCGCCGGAATTGTCGAGCGCCAGAAGTGTCGCGATGGCGTTGCGGGCGCGATTGACGCGGCTTTTCAAGGTGCCGAGCGCACAACCGCAGATCTGCGCTGCTTCCTCGTAGGCAAAGCCCGAACCTCCCACGAGGATCAAGGCTTCCCGCTGTTCGGCAGGCAGCTTTTGCAGGGCGGATCGAAGGTCCTGCAGGTCCATGTGGCCGTTCTGCTCGGGGACCGACACGAGGCGTGCCGCCATCGTGCCCTCGGCATCCTCGACTTCACGCCGCCGCTTGCGGTATTCCGAGTAGAAGACGTTGCGAAGGATCGTGAACAGCCACGCCGACATGCTGGTCCCCTGGGTGAAGGAGTTCTGGTTGATCCAGGCCTTCATCAAAGTTTCCTGCACGAGGTCATCCGCCCGATCGGCGTTGCCGCAAAGCGAAAAAGCGAAGGCCCTCAGGCTCGGAATGGTAGACAACATATCCTGCTTGAGGCTGCGCTCGGCTGCCGCATCCTTGGGAGCCGGCGTTGCGCGCCCGTTCGCGGTCTGCGAGCCCACTGGCGCGGCGTCCTCAGCACTCATATCGACATCCTTTTCGAAGCACGCCCGCTTCGACACTGACGGGAATTCCGGCACAGACTATAGCGTGAACTGAGCCGCACGGTAATGCCCACCATGCCTTATCGTTTCATGGGTGATTTTTGCTTTACGGCCACGACGCGGCCGCTCGCGCACCCTTGAATCCCGATATCGGTGTGCGGCTTTGAAATACAAGCTGCGGTCGACGCTCGCCTCCGGTGGGCGTGTTCCGGGAAACAGATGCTTGTCTTCGTGGCCGCGAGCGCCTATGAGGCTCCCGCGCCCGTTTCCGACACCCCTGGAGGCGAGGGCGCACATCCTGGCATTCACCGAATGCCGTCCGGCCGCGTTCAGCGGCCGTTTTCATTGGAGAAACACCATGGCCGCGATCAAGACGCTCGCCGCCGCGGTGCGCAGCGGGACAGGCAAGGGGGCCGCTCGCAGCGTTCGTCGCGGAGGTCGAGTACCGGGTGTGATTTACGGCGGGGGCGAAGCGCCCGAGCCGATCTCGCTCGAGTACAACGAGACCCATAAGCTCATCTATGCCGGTCACTTCCTGACCACGATCTTCGAGCTCGATATCGAGGGCCGCAAGGAGCGCGTGATTCCGCGCGACTACCAGCTCGACGTCGTCAAGGACACGCCGATGCACGTCGACTTCCTGCGCCTGCGCGCCGGGTCGAAGCTGAAGGTCGCCGTGCCGGTGCACTTCATAAACGGTGAAACGGCTCCCGGCATCAAGCGCGGCGGCACCCTCAACGTGGTGCAGCACACGGTTGATCTGATGGTTCCGGCCAACGACATCCCGGAAAGCATCACGATCGATCTCGCTGGTCTCGACATCAACGATTCGCTGCACATCTCGGCCGTGGCCCTGCCGGAAGGCTGCAAGCCGATCATCCGTGATCGCGACTTCACGATCGTCACCGTCGTGGCGCCGACCACGCTGACCGCCGAAGAAGAAGGCACTGCGGAGACGGCCGACGCCGCTGCGGCTCCGGCGGCCGGCAAGGCCGGCGCACCGGCCAAGGGCGCTGCCCCGGCCAAGGGTGGTGCGGCGCCCGCCAAGGGCGCGGCACCGGCCAAGGCTGCCGCACCTGCAAAGGGCGCTGCCCCCGCGGGCAAGAAGTAATACACCTCGGCGCGGATCGCGGCTCGGCCGTGGTCCGCGCCTGGCCAAAAGCGGCTTCTGTGAAAGCCGTCTTCATTCCGTCTCGGCGGTACGATCGATCGAAGCGCCGCGGCGCCGGCCTGCGTGTGACCATTCCATGCTGATCCTTGCCGGCCTCGGCAATCCCGGTTCGCAATATGCGAACAATCGACACAATATCGGGTTCATGGCCATCGATGCGCTGGCGCGTCGGCATGGGTTCCCCGCCTTCCGCTCGAAGTTCCAGGGGCTTGCGTCCGAGGGCACGGTCGGGGGCGAACGCGCCGTCCTGCTGAAGCCATCCACCTATATGAACGACAGCGGTCGCTCCGTGGGCGAAGCGATGCGCTTCTACAAGGTGGCGCTCGCCGACATCACCGTGTTGCACGACGAGCTCGACCTGGCGGCCGGGCGGCTCCGGGTGAAGCTCGGCGGCGGCAACGCCGGCCACAACGGGCTTCGCTCCATCACGGCGCTTTGCGGCAACGATTACCGACGGGTACGGCTCGGCATCGGCCATCCTGGCGACAAGACGCTGGTTCACGCTTATGTGTTGAGCGACTTTGCCAAATCCGAACGCCCGTGGGTCGAAAGCCTGTGCAGCGCGGTCGCGGCAGAAGCGGACCTGCTGGTGAGCCAACAGGACGCCGCGTTCCAGAACAAGGTGTTTCGCGCCACCGAAGCCGACCTTCCGCCGGGCTGAGGCCCGGCAACACGATCGAGGATACGATGGGATTCAAATGCGGCATCGTCGGCTTGCCCAACGTCGGCAAGTCGACGCTCTTTAACGCCCTGACGCAGACGGCCGCCGCCCAAGCGGCCAACTACCCGTTCTGCACCATCGAGCCCAACGTCGGCGATGTGGCGGTGCCGGACGAGCGTCTCGACGTGCTGGCGCCCATCGCGGGCTCGAAGGAGATCATCCCGACCCGCCTGACCTTCGTTGATATCGCGGGCCTCGTCCGGGGCGCCTCGAAGGGGGAGGGGCTCGGCAACCAGTTTTTGGCCAACATCCGCGAATGCGACGCCATCGCCCACGTGGTGCGCTGTTTCGAGGATGGCGACATCACCCATGTCGAAGGCGCCATCAACCCGACGGCCGATATCGAGACGATCGAGACCGAGCTGATGCTGGCCGACCTCGACTCGCTCGAGAAGCGCGCGACCGCGCTCGAGAAGCGCGCGAAGAACAACGACAAGGAAGCGAAGGAACTCTTCGACCTGATGTCCCGCTGCCTCGTGCTGCTGCGCGAAGGGCGGCCGGCGCGGCTCGTCGAGGTGAAGCCCGAAGAGCGCAAGGCCTTCGTGGGTCTCGGGCTGTTGTCGTCGAAGCCCGTGCTCTACGTCTGCAACGTCGAGGAATCGGCCGCCGAGAACGGCAATGACTTTTCCGGCCTGGTGGCCGCCCATGCGACGCGCGAGGGCGCTCAAGCCGTGGTGGTGTCGGCCAAGATCGAGAGCGAAATCGCCGTGTTGCCGCAGGCCGAGCAGCGCGACTACCTCGATGCCGTCGGCCTGACGGAGCCGGGCCTCAACCGCGTCATCCGGTCGGGCTACGCCCTGCTCGGGCTCATCACCTATTTCACGGTCGGCCCCAAGGAGGCCCGGGCCTGGACCATCACCACCGGCACCCGGGCCCCGCAGGCCGCCGCCGTCATCCAT
The DNA here is from genome assembly GCF_033947565.1 of Lichenihabitans sp. Uapishka_5. Taxonomy (NCBI): domain Bacteria; kingdom Pseudomonadati; phylum Pseudomonadota; class Alphaproteobacteria; order Hyphomicrobiales; family Lichenihabitantaceae; genus Lichenihabitans; species Lichenihabitans sp. Uapishka_5. Next base: position 22,079 of record NZ_JARPVX010000003.1, on the reverse strand, counting down.
TCGGATTTCGAAAAGGGCTTTATCCGGGCCGAAACCGTCGCCTATGCGGATTACGTGGCGAGCCGGGGCGAAGCGGGCGCCCGCGAGGCGGGCAAGTTCCGCCTCGAAGGCAAGGAGTACATCGTGGCCGATGGCGATGTGCTGCATTTCCGCTTCGCCAATTGAGGAAACCGGGATGAGGTCATTGCCCCGCCCGAATCCTCGACCCAGAATGACGCACTGATCACAGATCCGGGGTCGCATGGCGGCACCTGGACCGGGAGGGCGGCATGCGTCGATCCATGATCCTGGCCGGGGCCTGCAGCATTGTGGCTGTGGCCTGTCTGGGTGGGGGTGGCCTGTTTTTTGTCGAGCGCCCGACGATCGTCCGTGTCGCGGTGCCGAGCGAGAACCACGGCGATTACGCCCTGCTGTCGGCTGCCAGCAAGGTGGTGCGCCACAACCACCATCCGATCCGGTTCAAGCTCGTCGACACGCCTGACGCCCAGGCGGCCTCGACGGCCCTCGATGGTGGCAAGGTCGATATGGCGGTGGTGCGGACCGACGCCCCGATGCCGGCCGACGGACAAAGTGTGGTGATCCTGCACAGGGATGCTGCGATCCTGATGGTGCCGCATGGCGGCGAGATCGCCGAGGTGACGGCCCTGCCGGGCCACACGGTCGGAATCGTCGGCGCGATCGAGAACCAGGATCTGCTCGATACGATCCTCGGCCAGTACGACATCCTCGCCACGGCGGTGAAGCGTATCCGCCTCAACCGGGACGAGGTGGCGCAGGCTGTCGCCGACCGGAAGGTCGATGCCGTGCTGATCATCGGCATCCTGTCGTCGGCGCCCGTTCAGGACACCGTGCGGGCGGTCGCCAAGGCGGGCGGCGGCCCGCCGACCTTCATCGGCGTGCCCGAAGCGGCTGCGGTGGCGCAGCGCTCGCCGGCCTACGATTCCTTCGAGGTCGTGAAAGGGGCGTTCCGGGGCTCGCCGCCGCTGCCGAGCGAAGAATTCGATACGCTCAGCGTCACGCACCGACTGGTCGCCAGCTCGGAACTTTCCGAACGCACGGTGGCGGACGTGACCCGGTTCTTTCTCGCCGAGCGAAGCGCCCTCGTGGCGCTCGATCCTCTGGCGCAGCGTATCGAGGCGCCCTCGACCGACAAGGGATCGCCGTTGCCGGCCCACCCGGGCACCGCGGCCTATATCGACGACGAAGAAGAATCATTCCTCGACGCCTACAGCGACTACATTTATCTCGCGGCGATGTTCTTCGGTGTACTGGCCTCCGGTGCGGGCGCCTTGTTCAGCCGCTTGAACGCCCAAGGGCTGCAGGAGGCCGAGCGCAGTATCGAGCGCCTCGTCGAGATCTTCAAGCTGGTGCGTCAGGCGCCGACCCTCGCGGCCGTCCAAGACCTGGAAGGGGAAACCGACACCCTGCTGGCGGCCTCGCTCGACCGGTCCTTCGCGCGCGGCCTCGACGAGCGTTGTGTGGCGACGCTGCGCCTCGCCTTCGACCAGGTGCGTGGTGCCGTGCGGGACCGTCGCGATGCCCTCCGGATGCCCGATGCCGCAACGCTGCCGCAGGATCGGCCGACACTCGTGCAGGCCCGCTGAGCGGACGTCCGTCCGCGTCTGTGTCGCCGCGTCGGGTACGCGTCGGATGCCGCGCCCATCCGCATGTTTACAAGGGGGTTGGCTCGGCTATCGTAGCGTCTCCCTCGTTGAGCGCGGCCCGATGGTTTCAGCGGTTTCGGTAGCTCAGGACCGCCGGCGCCGATGGCGGTCGGGATGGTTGGCCGCGGGACTCGTCTGCGGCCTCGGCATCGGGGCGCCCGTTGCGCAAGCTTCATCCAGGCTTGCTCAGCCCGGCGCCCAGATCCTCTCGAAAGTGAACCGGCCCGTTGCCGTGCGCCTCGTGCGGAGCAGCGACCCGCGTTGCGCGCCGGATCGCTGCGCCGAATGGATCGCCGTGGAAGGGCCGATCGGGCCGGGATCGGCGGCGGCCTTCGCCCGGATAGCGCGCCTCGCCGGCCGGGCGCCTCACGCCGTCCTCATCGATTCGCCGGGCGGCCTCGTGAGCGAAGCCATGGCGATCGGCAGGATGGTGCGCGAGCGGCACCTCGATGTCGTCGTGGCGCGGACGATCCTGACTTTGTGCCCGGCCGATCGCGACGCATGCGGGACCCTGCTGCCGAACGGCATCGCCTCGGGCCGGCCCGACCCGCGGCAAGCTCTCTGCGCATCCGCGTGCCCACTGATCCTGGCGGCCGGCACCCGGCGCTTCGTGTCCCCTCAGGCACATGTCGGCGTTCACGAATATCTGAGCTTCGCCCGCAAGGTGAAGGTGATGCGGACCTACCGTATCGTCACCCGCACGATGAATGGGGTGCGCCAGGAGGTCAGCCGCACGCTCGTGTCCGAAAGGCCGCTGCCCGACACCGCCGTGACGGTGCAAACCCGCTCGAGTTATGGCGACACCGCCTCCTATTACACGCGCATGGGCATTGGTGCCGGGCTGATGCCCTTGCTCCGGGCCGCGCCCGCAGCCGGTATGTCGTGGCTGACGCCGGACGAGCTCGCCGCCACCCGGTTGGCAACCGCAAGTGGCGATGACGAGGACCTCGCACCCCGTGCGGTCTTTGCGACGGAGCTCAAGCCGGTGCCGGTCGGACCGCCGCCCGGCAGCCTCGATCCAAATGCGCCCCACGAGATCGCGGCCTTGGTCGACGAGGCGGGCACTGCGGTCACCTCCTATGGGGGCCATGCGACATGGTCCGTGCAGCGCATTACCGGCACGAGCGATACCCCCGCTTCCATCGACCTTGTCGCCGCCGTGAGCCTCGACGACGATGCCGGCACCCTCAGCTTCCGCATCAGCCGGACGGAAAGCGGACGGGCGCCGTCGCTGCACCTCACGGTGCGGATGCTGCATGGCGGCAGCAGTCCCTTTCGTCATATCCTGGCGCTCGAGGCACCCGGACTGCGCAAGGACGCGCATGCCTTGCCGGATCCGTTCCTGGGCCGATCCGATCCATCGCCGCCCGCCGTGCTCGATATGGTTCTTTCGGATGTTGCCGAGAGCGCCGAACGGGATCTGGCGCTATTGGCGGTGGATCAGTGGATCGACGTGCCCATCATGGTGGACCAGGCCCGGACGATCAGGATGAGCTTTGCGATCGGCGCTTCCGGCGGCCGGGCGATCCGCGATTGGGAGGCGGCCCAGGTTCTACGGGCTGCCAAGTGACACCTCCGACCCGCCCCGCACGGGGCATTTTTCTGCACGATCGGCTGTCGAACTGCGTGCAAGGGTCCTAATCGATCCCGATAGCGATCGGCGGCGCTTCCGGGGCTGATTGGTGCCATTCCCAAGTCCAGCATTTTGTTGTAATCGTTTCGCAGTTGCGAAATGAGCGTGCCGGAGCCGATGTAGGGCGCCGGTGCGCTTTCACTCGCGCACATATCGTTCCCGTGTCAGGAAGGCCTCCGTCTTCCCCTTTACCGTTCGGCTCATGGACCTTCGCAACATCGCCATCATCGCGCACGTCGACCACGGCAAGACGACGCTCGTCGACAAACTCCTTCAGCAATCGGGTGCCTTCCGCGAGAACCAGCGGGTCGCCGAGCGCGTGATGGACTCGAACGACCTCGAAAAGGAGCGCGGCATCACCATCCTGGCCAAGGCCACGTCGGTGGTGTGGAACGACACCCGCATCAACATCGTCGATACGCCTGGCCACGCCGATTTCGGCGGTGAGGTCGAGCGCATCCTGTCGATGGTCGATGGCGTGATCGTGCTGGTGGACGCGGCCGAGGGCCCGATGCCCCAGACCAAGTTTGTGGTCGGCAAGGCGCTGAAGATCGGCCTGAAGCCGATCGTCGCCATCAACAAGGTGGACCGCCCCGACGCCCGCATTACCGAGGTCGTCAACGAGGTGTTCGACCTCTTCGCAGCCCTCGACGCCAACGACGACCAGCTCGACTTTCCCATCCTCTACGGGTCGGGCAGGAACGGCTGGATGGCCGATGCGCCCGACGGGCCGCAGGAGGGCATGACGCCTTTGTTCGAGCTCGTGATGAAGCACGTGCCGGCGCCGAAGGTCGAGGAAGGGCCGTTCCGCATGCTCGGGACGCTGCTCGAAGCCAACCCATACCTCGGTCGCATGATCACCGGACGCGTGCAATCGGGCTCGATCAAGCCGAACCAGACCGTGAAGGTTCTGGATAATTCCGGTAATCTGATCGAGAGCGGGCGCATTTCGAAGATCATGGCGTTCCGCGGTATCGAGCGCACCCCGATCGAGATCGCCGAGGCAGGCGACATCGTGGCCATCGCGGGCTTGTCGAAGTTCAACGTGGCCGACACCGTGTGCGCCCCCGAGGTGACCGAGGCCCTGCACGCGCAGCCGATCGATCCGCCGACCCTGTCGATGACCTTTCTGGTCAATGACAGCCCGCTCGCCGGCACCGAGGGCGACAAGGTGACGAGCCGCGTCATCCGCGACCGCCTGTTCAAGGAAGCCGAAGGCAACGTCGCGCTGAAGATCACGGAGTCGCCCGGCACCGACGCCTATGTGGTGGCGGGTCGTGGTGAATTGCAACTCGCCATCCTGATTGAGACGATGCGGCGCGAGGGATTCGAGCTCAGCGTGTCGCGGCCGCGCGTGGTGTTCCAGACCGACGAGGCTTCGGGCGATCGCCTCGAGCCGATCGAAGAGGTGGTGATCGACGTCGATGAGGAGCACTCGGGCGTCGTCGTGCAGAAGATGTCGGAGCGCAAGGCTGACATGATGGAGATGCGGCCGTCGGGCGGCAATCGCCTGCGCCTCGTCTTCCACGCCCCGACCCGCGGGCTCATCGGCTATCAGGGCGAACTGATGACCGACACCAAGGGCACGGCGATCATGAACCGGCTGTTCCACGCCTATTCGCCGTGGAAGGGCGAAATCCAGGGCCGCCGCAACGGCGTGCTGTTGTCGACCGATTCCGGCGAGGCCGTGGCCTATGCCATGTGGAACCTCGAGGATCGTGGCCCGATGATGATCGAGCCCGGCTGGAAGGTGTATCAGGGCATGATCATCGGCGAGCACACCCGCGAGAACGACCTCGAGGTGAACGTGCTCAAGGGCAAGAAGCTCACCAACGTCCGCGCCGCCGGCAAGGACGAAGCGGTGCGCCTCACCCCGCCGATCCGCATGACGCTCGAGCGGGCCCTGGCCTACATCGAGAACGACGAACTCGTCGAAGTGACGCCGAAGTCGATCCGCCTACGGAAGGTGAAGCTCGATCCGAACGAGCGCAAGCGCGCCGACCGGACCAAGGAAGCCGTATAAGACTGAGGCCTCCGGGCTTCGACTCAATCGAAAAAGGCTCCAGTCCCAAGGACTGGAGCCTTTTTCGCGTGGGCTTCAGGCCTTTGCCTGTTCCAAGGTCGGATAGGTGGTGTAGCCCTCGGCCCCTCCGCCGTACCAGGTGTCCTTGTCGTCGGGCGTCAGGGGTGCGCCCTGGCGCAAACGCTCGGGCAGGTCGGGATTCGATATAAAGGCGCGCCCGAAAGCCACGAAGTCGGCCCGCCCTTCGGACACGGCTTCGGCCGCCAGCGCGCCGTCATAGCCGTTGTTGGCCATATAGGCACCGTGGAAGCTCTTGCGCATGGCTCCGAAGTCGAAGCCCTGCGGGTCGCGCGGCCCCTGGGTTTCGCCTTCGATCACATGCATGTAGGCGATCTTCAGGGCGTCGAGTTCGCGTACCAGATAATCGTAGAGGGCGGTCGGATTGCTGTCCTCGAGATCGTTGGCATGGCTGACAGGCGACAGCCGGATGCCGACTCGTTCCTTCGGGAAGACGCGGCAGAGCGTCAGCAAGGCCTCGATGGTCAACCGGGTGCGGTTGTCGACCGAACCGCCATAGGCATCCTGCCGCTTGTTGGCGCCGTCGCGCAGGAATTGGTCGAGCAAATAGCCATTGGCGGCGTGCAACTCCACCCCGTCGAACCCCGCCCTCTCGGCGTTCTCCGCGGCATTCAGATAGCCGCGGATGATGCCGGGAATCTCTTCGGCCTCGAGGGCCCGCGGCATCGAAAAATCCACCCGGCCCTGCTTGGTGTAGGTCTGCCCCTTGGCCTTGATGGCCGAAGGCGCGACTGGCGCGCCGCCATTGGGCTGCAGCGAGGTGTGGGAGATGCGTCCGACATGCCATAGCTGCAGGAAGATGCGACCGCCTTCCTGGTGCACGGCTTTCGTCACCTTGCGCCAGCCCTCGACCTGCTCGCTCGTGTAGATCCCTGGCGTCGCGACGTAACCCTGACCCTGCTGGGAGATCTGGGTGGCCTCGGCGATGATCAGGCCGGCGCCGGCGCGCTGACGGTAGTAGTCGACGTTGAGGTCGTTCGGCGCATCGGTGCCGGCACTGGCGCGGCTCCGCGTCAGGGGCGCCATCACGATACGGTTCTTCAGCGTCAGATCGCCGAGCGCGAAGGGTTGAAACAAGGGGTCGAGGGCCATGGCGGCATCATCTTTTCAGAAAAGGGAATGCTACGGCACCTAGGTAGGGTTCTCCCGCTGGCAAGGGCTGATGCCGCGGGGCTCAGTGCAGGGTGGCGCCCTTCGCCTGCATGGTCGTCACGTTGTCGGGGCTTTGGCGCTCCAACTCGCGTCCATAGGCCCTGAGGGCGCTCGATTCGCTCAAGACGCCGACGATCGTACCGTCCGTCGCGCGGTCCACCACGATCATGACGTCCGCTTCGGAAGCTTCGAACAGGTCGAGGGCCGTACGCACCGCCATACCGGGCAGCAGCACCGCGTCGCGGTGTCGGGCCAGACAGAGGATGGACTCATCGGGCTCCGACGCGGTGGTGTAGAGGTCATCCAGCAGAACGAGGCCGGCGTAGCGACCGGCCGCGTCCGCGAGGGCGAAGTTTTTTAGCGACCCCAGTGCGAAAGCCGCCCGCGCCTCGTCCACCGTCCAGTGCGACGGGGCGGTCCGCACATCGGCCCGCATCAGCTTGCGCACGGTGAGGTCGCGTAGCCAACCGACATCATGCGGCCCACGGATGGCCTCGCCCCGCAGGTGAAAGCGCCATGTCGCAAAAGAATAGCCGAACAGGTCGCGCACCACGAGCGACGCGATGCTCGCCGCGATCAGCGACACGATCGCGACCGTGAAGCTGCCCGTGGCCTCAAGCGTCAACGCCGTCATGGTCACCGGAGCGCCGATTACTCCGGTGCCAAAGGCTGCGATGCCGGCCAATGCCGCGAGCCCGGGATCCGGCGCCAAGCTGGGCATCCAGGCTGCCGCCACACCCGCATAACACCGGCCCACCAGCGCGCCGAGCAGCAGGGAGGCATAAAACAGCCCGCCGCGAAACCCGGAGCCGAGCGAGATGGCGGAGGCGAGGCCCTTCAACAGGAACAGCGCCGCAAGGGTGGCCGGCAGCAGGGGGACGGCCAGGTCGATGCTGAGGGCCCCATGGCCGGCGCCAAGCACCTGCGGGGTGGCAAGGCTGAGCAGGCCGATCAGCAGGCCGCCGATGATCGGACGGAGCCGCAGGTCGATCCGAAAGCGCGAAAACAAGCCTTCGCAGGTGCCTACGGCCTGCATCAGGCCGATGCCAAGCAGCGCCGCCACGAGGCTGATCATCGCCACATGGGCGATTTCGCCGCCATGCATGGCTCCGATGGCCCCCGGCGGCACGAGGTAGGGGTGATCGACGAACTGGCGCGTGACGAGACAGGCCGCGAGCGCGCTGGCCGCCACGGGCGACAGCGCCCCGACCGTATAGGTGCCGAGCACCACCTCGAATCCGTAGAAGGCGCCTGCGAGCGGCGCGTTGAAGGCCCCCGCGATGGCGGCCGCCCCGCCGCAGGCGACCAGCAGCCGCATGTCGGCACGCCGGGCCGCCAGGACGATGCCGACCCGCGACGAGACCGCGGCACAGATCTGCGTATAGCCGGCCTCAAGCCCGACCGATCCTCCGCATCCGCTCGACAGCACGGTCTGCATGGTGACGAAGAGGCTGCCCTTCATGGATAGGTGACCGCCATAAAGCGCGTTGGCCTCGATCGCATCCGCAAGCCGACCCGCGAGCGGACGCGCGGTGGCGGTCAGCAGGGCCAGGACCCCGCCACCGATGCAGGGAACCAGGATGCCGCGCCATGGCGTCAGGGCCGGCATCGCACTGAGGTGCTGGTTACGCGCCAGCCCGAACAGGGTTTCGTGCAGGAACTGCACCGTCGCCGACAGTGCCACGACCAGCAGGCCACCGACGAGACCGATCAGCACGGCCACCAGCACGAGCCCGCTGGCGCGGCTGCGAACGAAGCGCCGCAAGGCTGCCGGCAGGGTGGCCTTCGAGAGATGCAGCCGAACGCTGGACAAACAGGCCCTTTCGGTCGAGGCGTGATCGCGGCCCGCTATCGAAACGCGGCGCGTGGCCGCGGCTTCAGCGGACCCGCGAGACGCCGATCAGGCGGCCGTTTCCAGCACGCGGGCTTCGAGCCGGATGGTTTGTCCTTCGCGCGCCACGAACGAACCCGGCAGGGCTGCCTCGACCTGGGCCGCCACGCCATCCAGCATGTCGTCCGTATGACGCATGTGATGATGCGTGGCACCGAGGCGCTTGGCGTTGGCGGCGCGGCAAAGGGCGACACCGGCCCCCCAGGTCGAGTGGCCCCAGCCACGGCAATCCTGGAACTCCGCTTCGTTGAACATCGTGTCGTAGACCACCAGATCGGCGTCGCGGCAGAAGCTCACCAATGCGTCGTCGATGATGCCAGGCCGATGCTCGACATCCGAAATGTAGCAAAGGCTGCGGCCTTTGTGATCGAACCGGTAAGCCGTCGCGCCGCCAGGATGGTCGAGTGCGCAGGTCCGGACCACGATCCCGTCGCCGAAGTCGAGCGCTGCCCCGGCATGGAAGCCGTGATAGCTGAACTGGCCGGGAAACACCTCCAGCCTTACCGGGAACAAGGGCGGCGCGAACATCAGATCGAAGGCGGCCTGCGGGCTGACGCCGTCGAGGTTGCCGCAATGCAGGCGGATCTCGCACCGTGTCTTGAGAGCGGGAATGAAGAAGGGTAGCCCGGATATGTGGTCGTGATGCAGATGGCTCAACAGGATGTCGAAGCCTTGCGGACCATCATCCATCATGGATTTGCCGGCGTCTGCGATGCCCGACCCGGCGTCGATCAGGAACAAGCGACGGCCGACCCGCACTTCGACGCAAGTGGTATTGCCGCCATAGCGCTGGTATTCGGCACCGCAGCGCGGAAGCGAGCCACGCGTTCCCCAGAATTTAACCGATAACGCCTGGTCGGCCGGCAAAGCCCCATCAAACGACATGGTCGAACAGCCGTTGCACGTCGATGCAATCCCCCGTCTGCTGGCCGATGACCATCGTCACAACCTCGACAAGTCAGGCCACCATGCCTGGCTGCAGCTTATCAAGCCCTTCCATCGCGAAATGTAAACGGCAAAGTGTTTGGTTCCCCCAGCCGGGATCATGGCTGACAAGACCTTGCATTTCCATCCTGGGCCGCTCGCAACGCCGCGCATGCCGCAGGCGTCCGGCCTGATTTACTGTTCAGCACGCAATCGCAATTGGCCCATCGAGACGCGTCTTCGATCTGCATCCTTGCCTTGACCCTCGGCTTGCCCTGGGGTTGAGGTGCGGCCATGAGTTTCGTGACGCGTGCACCCGCCAAGATCAACCTGACGCTCCACATCCGGGGTCGGCGTGCGGATGGCTACCACGAGCTTGAAAGTCTTGTCGCCTTTACCGGGGCCGGCGACGTGCTGCACTTCGATCCCGGCGACGATCTGTCCCTGGAGGTCGTCGGTCCGACCGCGGTCGCGGCCGGCGAGTCTGGAGACAACCTCGTGCTGCGTGCCGCGCGCGCCTTGCGGGATCGGGTTCCGGCGCTTCGGCTCGGCGCGTTCAAGCTGGTGAAGCGGCTGCCGGTCGCGGCCGGGGTTGGCGGCGGCTCATCCGATGCGGCGGCGGCGTTGCGGTTGCTGGCCGATGCCAATGCGCTCTCGCACCACGATCCACGCCTCGTCGAAGCCGCCCAGGCCACCGGGGCCGACGTGCCGGTCTGTCTCGACCCGCGCGCCCGGATGATGAGCGGCATCGGCGAGCGCCTCGGGGCGCCGCTGCGCCTGCCCCCGCTCGTGGCGCTGTTGATCAATCCCGGCGTCAAGCTCGAAACCAAGAGCGTGTTTCACCGCATCGGGTTGCGAAACGGCGAAACGAATGCCGGTTCGTCGCATCCGGAGGTCGGTCCCGACCTTACGCCTAACGCCCTGATGCCGCTGCTGCGACGCGGCCGCAACGACATGGAAGGCGCGGCCGGTGTCCTGGCCCCGGTGATCGGTGACGTGCTGGCGGTGCTGGGTGGCGCGCGCGGCTGCCGTCTGGCCCGCATGTCGGGATCGGGCGCCACATGCTTTGGCCTGTTCGACACCTGCCGCGCGGCAGCGCAGGCCATGCAGATCATTCGGGCCCAGCATCCCGATTGGTGGGTAAAGGCGACGGTGCTTCGGTAAGTTTCGTCGCGCTGCCGGCCTCGCGGGCCGATACGGCCTCTACACCGACAGATAGGCGTCGCACAGCGCCGGGTCGGCCGCTAACGCGGCCATGGTGCCGGAAAAGCGCACGTGGCCACGGTCAAGCACAACCGCACGGTCGGCGATGAGGCGGGCGAAATGCAGATTCTGTTCGGAGAGCAGGATGCTGAGGCCCTCGCGCTTCATGGCCAGGATCGCATGGGCCATGTCCTCGACCACCTTGGGGGCGAGGCCCTCGGACGGTTCGTCGAGCAGCACGAGGCGCGGGTTGCCCATCAGGGCGCGGGCGACGGTCAACATCTGCTGCTCGCCGCCGCTCATCGCGCCGCCGCGCCGGGTCCGCATGGCGCCGAGGCTCGGGAACAGCGCGAACACCCTTGCCGGCGTCCAGCGCGGCGCCCCGTCGCGTGCCGCTTGTCGGCCCACCGCCAAATTCTCGTCGACCGTCAGATCCCCAAAGATGCGCCGGTCTTCCGGCACATAAGCGAGGCCGCGGCGCGCCCGCAGATGGGCGGGCTCGCGCGACACGTCGGCGCCGTCGAACCGGACATCGCCGCCGCGACGGTCGAGCAGGCCCGCCAGGGCTCGGAACGTGGTCGACTTGCCGGCGCCGTTGCGACCGAGCAGCGACACGACCTCGCCGGTGCCCACCGCAAGGTCGATGTCGAAGAGGATCTGAGCCCGGCCATACCAGCCGGTCAGCGCCCGCGCTTCGAGCATCAAGCCGGCTCTCCTTGCTTCGCATAGGCGAGGCCTTCGCCGAGGTAGCTGGCCCGCACCTGGGGGTCGCGGCGCACGGCGTCAGGCGGTCCGGCGGCGATCACGGCGCCGCGGCTCAGCACCAGCACGCGGTCCGCATGGGCGAAGACGATATCCATGTCGTGTTCGGTGAACAGGAGGCCGATCGCCTCCTTCCGGGCAAAGGCCACGACGAAATCCATCAGGGCGTGGCGCTCCCGGGGCGCCATGCCGGCCGTCGGCTCGTCCATCAGCAACAGGGTGGGGTGGCCGGTCAGCACCATGGCGAGCTCGAGGCGCTTCAGGTCGCCATAGGCGAGTTCCCCGGCGGGGCGGTCGGCCTCGGCCAGCAACCCGACCTTGTCGAGCCAGCCATCGGCTATGGCCACGAAGCGGCGGTCGGTGCGGCCTACAAGGCGCGACGCGAGGCCGGCTTGCGCCACACAGGCAACCTGCACGTTTTCGCGCGCCGTCATGGACGCAAAAGCGGCGGTGATCTGGAACGTCCGGGCGACACCGCGCCGGGCCATGAGGCGCGGCCGAAGGCCCGTCACCGCGGTGCCGTTCAGCACGATCTCGCCGGCATCGGGCCGGATCTGCCCGTTCAACATGTTGAAGCAGGTGCTCTTGCCGGCGCCGTTCGGCCCGATCAGGGCCAGCACCTCGCCGGCCGCGAGCGTGAACGAGACGTCCCGGACGGCCTCGACGCCGCCATAGCTCTTGCGCAGGCCCGAAACGGCCAGGAGGGGCGGGGTCATTCGGCGCCCTCGAGGCGGGGCGTGCCGGGTGTGGCCGGCACCCGATCGTGCCTGGTGCCGCGGGGGCTCAACAACGTCGCAAGGCCGCCGAGGCCGCGCGGCAGGGCCACGCAGAGGGCCACGATGACGATCCCAAGCACGAGCTTCGAATAATCGGTCTGGCTGACGAGCCAGATCGACAGGCCCTTGTAGAGGATCGCTCCGGCGACGCTGCCCGAGATCGTGCCGACCCCGCCGAGCAACACCGTCACCAGTCCATCGACCGAGGTGCCGACCCCAAAGCTGTCCGGAAAGACGCTGCCTTTCAGGAAGGCGAAGAGGCCCCCCGCCAGCGCCGCAAGCCCGCCCGCCAGCGTGAAGGCACCCCATTGCAGCCGTGCGCGGCTGAAGCCGAGCGCCTCGGCGCGGCCCGTCGCATCGCGCACGGCCCTGAGCCCGAAGCCGAAGGGCGAGAAGGTGACGACGCGGATCAGGCCCGCCACGGTGACCGCCACCGCGACGCAGAGCCAGTAGAAGGCCCGTGGCGTCGCGGCCCAGGGCGCTGGCCAGATGCCCAACAGGCCGTTGTCGCCGCCCGTCACGTCGGTCCATTGGAACGCAACCGACCAGACGATCTGGGCAAAGGCCAGGGTCAGCATGGCAAAGTAAACGCCCGACAACCGCACGCAAAGCCAGCCGAACAGCGCCGCGCCGCCAAGGCCGAGCGCCACGCCGCAGCCGATGGCGGGACCCATCGACAGACCGCCGAGCTTCACCGCCAGGGCGGCACCATAAACTCCGAGGCCAAAATAAGCCGCATGGCCGAAGCTGACGAGGCCGGCGGGCGACATCAACAATTGCAGGCTGGCCGCAAAGATCACCGCCACCGCGATCTCGGCCCCAACTGCGAGGCCATAAGGGCCGGCCCAGAACGGCAACAAGGCCGCGACGATCGCGAGGACCGCTGCGACGGTGCGCGCGGGCCAGCCGAAAGGCGCCCAAGGGCGCGAGGTCGGCGCCGGCAGGCTGCGGACCGGCGGCTGCGCCCGGCCAAACAGCCCATGCGGACGGACCGTCAGCACCAGCGCCATGACCAGGAAGACCAACACGATCGAGACGGCCGGAAAGGCCAGGATGCCGAAGGCATTGAGTTCCGCCACCACGATTGCGGCCACCAGGGCGCCGCCGATGCTGCCGAGGCCGCCGATCACCACCACCACGAAGACATCAACGATGATCCTAAGGTCCATCGTGTGATTGACGGCGTCGCGCGGAATCTGCAGCGCGCCACCGAGCGCCGCCAGGAAAGTGCCGAGCGCGAAGACGGCCGTGAACAGCCAGCGTTGGTCGACGCCGAGCGCCGCCACCATCTCGCGGTCCTGTGTGGCGGCCCGCACCAGGACGCCGAAGCGCGTGCGATGAAACACCAAGGTCAACAGGCCGAAGACGACCGGCGCCAAGCCGACCAGAAACAGATCGTAGCTCGGCACGGCTTGGCCGAGCAGCGTGACGGCTCCCTTGAAGCCCGGCGCGCGGGGCCCGAGCAGGTCGTCGGGCCCCCAGATCAGCACCGCGAGGTCTTCGACCACAAGGGTCACCCCGAAGGTGGCGAGCAGCTGGAACAACTCCGGCGCGCGATACAGCCGGCGCAACAGCGTCATCTCCAACAGGGCGCCCAGCGCCGCCACCACGAGGCTCGCGACGACGAGACCGCCCCAGAACCCGAACGGCCCATCGAGGTGCGTGACCAACGTGTAGGCCACGTAGGCCCCGAGCATCGTGAAGGCCCCGTGGGCGAAATTCACGACCCGGGTGACGCCGAAGATGATCGACAATCCCGAGGCGATGAGGAACAGCGACGACGCCTGGGCGAGGCCCGTCAGCGCTTGTGCGAGATAAAAGCCCATTATGGCATCCCGCGATGAACGACCCGATCCCCCTCATTCCGGACGCAGCGGAGCGGAGATCCGGAACCGGGGAGCCCGGGCGATCGAGGTCGGAGCCCGCCGATTCCAGGTTCGGCTGCGCCGCCCCGGAATGAGGGTCTTGCGGCCGTGGATGGTTCCGCTCCCCTCACGGCTGCGGTCGCAGTTTCCGCACAGCGTCGTCGGTCGGCAGCACGCTTGCGCCATCGACGTAATGGCTGTCGGTCATCACGCCCGCGCCGTCCTTGACGGCCGTGGTGCCGACGAAGGCGCCCATGGTGGATTGGTGATCGAGCGTGCGGAAACTCGCTGGGCCGAAGGGCGTATCGAAATTGATGCCTTCGGCGGCCTTGATGAGGGCGTCGGTGTCGGTCGACTTCGCCTTGCGCAGGATGTCGGCCGCGGCCTCGATCAGCGTGTAGCCCACAACCGAGCCGAGCCGCGGATGGTCGCCGTACTTGGCCTGATAGCTCTTCAGAAAGGCGTCATGGGCTGGTGTGTGGAGGTCATACCAGGGGTAGCCGGTGACGATCCAGCCCTGCGGCGCCTCGTCTTTCAGCGGATCGAGGTATTCGGGTTCGCCGGTCAGGAAGCTGACGACGCTGCGGTCCTTGAACAATCCGCGCGTATTGCCTTCGCGCACCAGCTTGACGAGGTCGGGACCGAATTCGACATTCAGGATGGCTTCGGGATTGGCGGCCGCGATGGCCTGAGTCACGGGGCCGGCGTCGATCTTGCCCTGCGGCGGCCATTGCTCGGCCACCCATTGGATGTCGGGGCGCTTGGCCGACAGGAGCGTCTTGAACACGGCCACGGCCGACTGACCATATTCGTAGTTCGGCGCGATCGTGGCCCAGCGCTTGGCCGGCAGCTTCGCGGCGGCGTCGGCCAGGATGGCGGCCTGCATGTAGTTGGACGGGCGCAGACGGAAGGTTTCGGCGTTGCCGGACGACCAGACGAGCGCGTCGGTCAGCGGCTCGCCGGCGAGGTAGAGGACGTGCTTCTGCTTGGCGAAATCCGCGAGCGCCAAGCCGATGTTCGAAAAGAAGCCACCCGCCAGCAGCGCGACCCCGTCGCGCGACACGAGCTCGTTGGCGGCCGTGATGGCCTGGGCCGGCTTGCCGGTGTCGTCCTTCGAGACGACCACCAGGGTCTTGCCGTCGATGCCGCCATGGGCGTTGATGTCCTCGACCGCGAGCTGCCAACCCTTACGGTAGGGTTCGGTGAAGGACGGCAGGGCCGAATATGAGTTGATCTCGCCGATCTTCACTTCGCCGTCGAGCGCCCGTGCGGCACCCGGCAGGCCCAGCGCCAACAACCCGGCGCCGAGCGCCACCACTTTTCGATCCATGCGGTTTCCCCTCGCCATCGTCAGCGCAACCCGTCCTGGCCCTTGATGTCGGCCACCGCCAAGCCGCCCACGCGCGGCAGCGGCCGGCCGCCGGTGGTCAACGCCACCGCCACCACGATCTCATCGCGGCGTGGCGCGTCGTTGATCCGCACCTCCATGCCGTCGAAATGGCTGCGCACGAAGGCCGCGTCCTTGTGCCCGAGCGGGATGTCCAGAACGGTGCCAAGGCCGCCGCGCTTCTTCGACGACGGCACCAGGGCCGCGCCACCGCCAAGCGCCTCCCGCAAGGGCGCGCCGAGCTTCGGATGCAGCAGCGCCGCCGCATGTTCGAGTTCGCCGTTCTCGCCCACCAGCGCCGCCTTGCCGTAGCTCTGCACAGCGTCACCCGGAACGCCGAGGGCCGCCAGGGCTCGTGCGGCCAGGAGGGCGCCGAGTTCCGCACCGGTGTCGATCAGCGGCGTCAGGTCTTCGACGTAGGTGCCGGCGAATGGGTTGGCGATCACCGCCATGGCGGCGGCGCGGCGCGTCGGTGGCGACACGGGCTGCCCCATCTCGCTCACCACCTCCTCGACCACGGTGACGATCTTGCGGATCTGCGCGTTCATCGGAGGCCATCCTCGCCCTTGATGGCGGCGGCCGCAAGCCCGCCCGCCCGGTTGTGCACGCGGGCGCCCGTGGTCATCACCAGGGCCAGCACGATCTCGTCGGCGCGAGGGCCATCCGTGACCCCCACCTCGATCGCATCGAAGTGGCTGCGCACATAGGAAGCGTTGATGTGCGTCACCGGCACGTCGAGCCGTGTGCCTGGGCCTCCGACCTTCTTGGTGGAGGGCACGATGGCCTTGGCGTCGTTGAGGATCCCCCGCATGGCGTAGCCGCCCGGCTGGTGCCATAGGGCCCCGTGCTCGAGTTCTCCCGCCTCACCCACGATGGCGCCCTTGCCGTAGCCTTCGATGGCCGCCGGGTCGCCGCCGAGCGCCGTCACCAGAGCCTGCGCCATCGCGGCGCCAAGCGGCTCGAGGTCCTTCATGAACGGCTGGATATCGGCGACGTAGCGGCCCGCAAAGGGATTGCGGATGACGGCCAGCACGGTGCCGCGCCGCGGCGGCTTGGCCGCCACCGGACCGCCTTCGTGGAAGATCTCCTCGATGGAAACGATCTGCTTGCGGAGAAGGACGTCAGGCATGGTGGGCGAACTCCGGGACCGGCGCGGCCGGGACGGCGAGGGGATGCGGCGCGGGACCCCCGAGGGTGGCCGTGCCGAGTGTGGCGACACGGCCTTGCAGCTGCAGCGCGACGCCCTCGATGAGGCCATGCCCGAGCAGGGTCTCGGCGCAAGCGCGGCCCGCCCGCAACGCCGTGGCGATCGCGTCGGGCGGCAACGGGGCAACGTTTCGGGTGACGAGCCGGCCGCCGAGATCGCTGTCGGGCTGCAGGTCGTGGGCTGGGACGCGGCGCACCGCCGGATGGCCCGGCAGGTCTACCGCATTGGCGATCACGGTGGCGGCCGCATCAGCCGCCGCGGCCGTACGGGCCAGCACCGTGACGCTGTCGGCGATGCCGAGCGAGAACGAGCGCCCGCGCCAGCCGCTGGTGGCGACGCCCCGGACGGCGTCGGCGGGGCCGATCTCCACCCGGCCGAACAGGTGCGGCCGATCCGGCCGGTCGATGAGGCCGAGCGTAAAGGCGGGGCCGGACGCGCAATGGAGCGCGATGTCGCCGCCGTTGTTGACATAAGCGCGGTCGAGGTCGGCGGCTTCCACCATGGCGGCCAGCACCGTTTCCGCGACGGCGCCTGCCACCGCCGCCATCGGGGTGATGAAGGTGTCTGCCCCATAAAGCGCCACGGCGGCCGCCATGCGGCGCGCCACAGTGCCGTGCAGCGGTGGCGCGGTTGGGCCGGCCGGCTGACGCAGGGCAGGGAGCTCGCCGCAAAGCCGGTCGAGCAGCCCCGTCAGCGCCCTTAGGGCCGCCCTGTAGGCATCCTCGACCGCATGCGGGCCCCCGAAGGCGCCGATCACCAGGTCGATCGGCCCGTCCTGCAGGTGCAAGCGGCGTCCGTCGGGCAGCAGGCGCGCCTGCGGCATCCGGCTCATCGGCGTAACGCCCGGACGGCGTCGGGCAACAACGGCCAAGGATTGTCGGCGCGGTGCGGCACCTGGCGGCGACGCTCGTCGGACCCACGAAACTCCGACAGGGGGCGCACCTGGTCCATATGGCCGCCGAGCTTCCGGTAGTCGTCGAGCCGCAGCGTGAATTCGATCGGGGCAACCAGCGCCGGTGTCGGCACGGAGCCGAAGCCGTTCGGCGGCACCCTGGCCACATCGACCATGAAGGTGATGCCGCCCCCCGGCCACACATAGGTCGGGGCGCCACCGCAGGTCACGACCGTCAGGGCATCCTTGACCGAACGGGTCAGCCGCACCGGATTGTCGGTGACGCCAGCCCGGAGCGAGCCGCCTGCGCCGCCCATGAACAACACGGTCGACAGCGCCGGTTCGCAATTTTCCTTGATGAGCGCCACGGTGCGGGCCAGCGCGTCCGGCATGGTGGCCTCGACCGGCCGCAGGGCCTCGTCGAGCACGAAATAAGCCGCATGTTCGCCCGTGGTCGACACCATCAACAGGGTCAGGCCCGGGCGTGCGGACTTCGGGTTGAAGGCGCCGAGGATGTTCAAGGGGTCGGCGATGTCGGTGCCGCCCCAGCCGGTGCCGGGCTGGGCCACCTGGAAGTAGCGTCCTGGGGTCGAGCGCCGCCCCTTCATCTTCAGCCCGGTATCCGGGATGCCGAGCAGCTTGCCTGCCTGATGCTCGCTGAGGACGCCGGTGATGTGGTCGTCGACCACCACCACCTCGTCGACGAGCCCCAGCCATTGCTTGGCGAACATGCCGATGGTGGCCGACCCGCAGCCGACCCGCATGCGCTCCTCGACGGCGCCGTTGACCTGCGGCGGGCGGCCCGACTGCACCACCACGGTGGCGCCCTCGTCGATCACCAGTTCCACCGCCTCGCCGTTGCACAGCTTCAGCAACGCATCGCAGGTGACGCGCCCCTCCGCCTTCGAGCCGCCCGTGAGGTGATGCACACCGCCGAGCGACAACATCTGCGAGCCGTATTCGCCCGTGGTGACATGGCCGACGGGTTCGCCCGCCACCCGGGCCAGCGCCCGTTCGGGGCCGAGGTGGCGGTCGGTGTCGATCTTCACCTTGACGCCGCAATAGGAGAAGATGCCCTCGGTCACCACCGTGACCATGTCGATGCCGGCGATCTCCGAGGCCACGATGAAGGGCGCGGGTTTATAGTCCGGATAGGTGGTGCCGGCGCCGATCGCCGTCACGAAGGTGGCCGGCTCGCGCAGGATGTTGCCGTCCCAGTCGAGCGTCCCGGCGCCGAACGGCACCACGCCCGAGCCATCCTCAAGGGCGTGCTCGAGCACGATGTGGGGATCGACCCGCACCAGGACGCCGTTGTCGTTGCCATAGCGGTCGCAGGCGCCTTTCTGGCCGGGCTTGATGTAGCACATCACCGGGCAGGCGTCGCAGCGGATCTTGTCGGTGGCGGTGGTCGCCCCGGCTTCCGGCATCGACATGGCAACCCCCGTGCGTCGGGACAAAATCGTGTGTACGCAAACAAAATCGCGCCCTCGGGCGGCGACTGTCAAGCGGCTTTTAAGAAGACTTCCAAAGCAGCTCGTCGTTTCAGCGCTATCTGGTCATTAAGAGCGCACATCGACCATGGTTTAGGCATCGCTCGCCTGCTTATATGGCTAAGTGCGTAGCAACCGCAGCGATGCGATCGGACGTTGCTTGCCTTTTGCAAGACTGTGGTTCGGCTTCGATTTAGCGCTTCTATGGCGCGGCGATCCATGGTCTAGTGTTCGTGTACGAACGACCTGCAGCATCGAGACCGGCTTGGTTGCTTCCCGCCCCGCATCACCGTCGCACCCCAGTGGGCCGCCACGGCCGATCGACCTGACGGTCAACGGCCGCGCCGTCAGCCTCGTGTTGCCCGGCAGTGTGTCGCTGCTCACCGTGCTGCGCAACGACCTTGAGCTGAACGGACCCAAATACGGCTGCGGCCTCGGGCAATGCGGCGCCTGCACGGTGTTGCTCGACGGGGTGCCGGCGCGCGCCTGCGTGGTGCCGCTGCGGGTGGCGGCCGGCCGCCACGTGGTGACGCTGGAGGGGCTTGGATCGTCCGGCGCGCTCCATCCGGTCCAGCAGGCCTTTGTGGACGAGCAGGCGGCCCAGTGCGGCTACTGCCTCAATGGCATGATCATGACCACGGTGGCGCTGCTCGATCGCAACCCGGCGCCCGACGAGGCGGAGATCCGGCGTGAATTGTCAGGCAACCTGTGTCGCTGCGGCACCCATGTCGAGATCCTGCGGGCCGTTCGCCGGGCCGCCGCCCTGCGCCAAGGCGCCGGCCCGGAGTCCCGGTCGTGAGCCTGTCCCCAGGGCCCGGCTCGCACTGGCGCGACCAGCTCGGCCGGGACGGCGTCCTGCTGGTGCTGCGCGGCGCTCATCCGGCCAGCGGCCCGCGCGAGGAACCGGCCGCCGCCTCGCCGAACCCGGAAGGCCACGGGCTGGAACTGTTCATCGCGGTCGACCAGGACGGGCGCGTCACGGCCTATAACGGACACGTCGACCTCGGCACCGGGATCGGCACGGCGCTCGGCCAGATCGTGGCCGAGGAGCTCGACGTCGCCTTCGAGCAGGTGACGGTGGTGCTGGGCCACAGCGCGCTGGTGCCCAACCAGGGCGCCACCATCGCCAGTGAAACCATCCAGGTCACAGCCATCCCGCTGCGCCGTGCCGCCGCCCAGGCGCGCCACCACCTTGTGGCGCTCGCGGCGGTCGAACTCGACGTCGCGCCGGACGAACTCGAGGTTATGGACGGCGTCGTCCGCTGCGGCCGCCGCAACGAGCAGCGACAGTATGGCGATCTTCTGCGCGGCCGCCACATCCGCCTGACGCTCGACGACGCCACGCCGGTGAAGCCGGTGGAGCATTATCGCGTCGTCGGCCAACGGGTGCCGCGCGCCGACATCCCGGCCAAGGCGGACGGCAGCTTCACCTATGTGCATGATGTGCGGGTGCCCGGCATGCTGCACGGCCGGGTGGTGCGGCCACCCTATGCCGGGCTCGACCATGGCCCCTTCGTGGGCCGCAGCCTCGTCAGTGTCGATCAGGCCTCGGTGGCCCATATCCCGGGCCTCGTGGCGGTGGTGACCTTGGGCGATTTCGTCGGCGTCGTGGCCGAGCGGGAAGAGAATGCCGCGCTGGCGGCCGACACCCTGGTGGTGCACTGGCGCGGCTGGGACCGTCCACCGGGCCTCAACGCGCCCGAAGGGGCCATCCGGGCGAACCCCGCCACGGCGCGGCGTCTGCTCGATCGGGGCGATCTCGATGCGGCACTCGCCTCAGCCGCCACGCCGATGCGGCGCAGCTATGTCTGGCCATACCAGCTGCATGGCTCGATCGGCCCGTCTTGCGCCGTCGCCGACGTGCGGCCGGACGGCGTCACGCTGTGGTCCGGCACCCAGAACCCGCTGATGATGCGAACCGACGTGGCGCGCCTGCTCGGGGTGCCGGAGGCGAGCGTCGCGGTGCTGCGCCACGAGGCGGCGGGCTGTTACGGCCGCAACTGCGCCGACGATGTCGGGGCCGACGCCGTCTTGTTGTCGCGCGCCTGCGGGCGCCCGGTGCGGGTGCAGCTGACACGCGCCCAGGAGCATGTGTGGGAGCCGAAGGGCGCCGGTCAGGTGATGGATGTCGCGGGCGGCCTGACCGCTGAGGGCGCCCCTGCCGGCTACGGTTTCGAGACCCGCTACCCCTCGAACGGGGCGCCGACGCTCGCGCTGCTGCTCACCGGCATCGTGGCGCCCGATCCGCAGGTCTTCGCCATGGGCGACCGCACCGCGGTGCCGCCCTACCGCTACGCCGATGCCCGCGTCACCGTGCACGACATGCCGCCGATCGTGCGGGCTTCGTGGTTTCGCGGCGTGTCGGCGCTGCCCAATTCCTTTGCCCACGAAAGCTTTATCGACGAGCTCGCCACCGAAGCCGGCGTCGACCCGATCGAATATCGCTTGCGTCACCTCGACGACCCGCGCGCCGCCGACATGATCCGCGCCGTCGCGGAGCGGGCCGGTTGGCAACCCCATACGGTGCCGCAGACGATGGCGCCCGATGGCGACTGGCTGCGGGGGCGGGGCTTCGCCTATGCGCTCTACGTCCACGGCACCTTCCCGGGCACCGCAGCCGCCTGGTCGGCCTGGGTGGCCGATGTGGCGGTCAACCGCATCACAGGCGAGGTGGCGGTCGAGCGCGTCGTGGTGGGGCAGGACCAGGGCGCCGTCGTCAACCCGGCCGGGGTCGAGCACCAGATCCACGGCAACGTGCTGCAATCCACTGGTCGCGTCCTAGCCGAGCGGGTCGAGTTCGACGACGGCGGGGTGGCGAGCCGGGACTGGGGCAGCTACCCGATCCTGTCTTTCGCCCAGGTGCCGGCCATCGACGTGGTGTCGATGCCGCGGCCGCATGATCCGCCCCTCGGGGTGGGCGAATCGGCGGCTGTGCCGAGCGCCGCCGCCATCGCCAACGCGATCTTCGACGCGACCGGCATCCGGTTCCGTGCCCCGCCCTTCACGGCCGATGTCGTGCGGGCCGCCCTGCAGGGTCTGCCTTCGCCAGTCCCTGCGGCCGCGGTGGCGGCAGGCAAGCCGCGTCGCATTCTGCCGGGCGTCACCCTGGCCCGCGGCCTCGCGGGCCAGGGT
>NZ_JARPVX010000039.1:0-33321 GCF_033947565.1 Lichenihabitans sp. Uapishka_5 | reverse complement strand
TGCTCGCTAAGCAAAACCGGCCATAATCAACCGCGGTCCTCACCGGAGGCATACGATCAAGGCGTTCCTTGCCGAAGCATTCAAGCACGGCAAGGCAATTGGCGCTGTCGCCGCCGCCGAGCCTGTCATCAAGGCTGCTCATTTGCCGGGCGCTGGAGCGAAAGGGGCCGAGGCCCTCGGGGTTATGATCGGGGACGAACTTGGAGCCAAGTCCATCGCCGCATTGAAGTTGCCTCGGTTCCGAAATCGCGACGTGAACGCGGTCGCGGCTTGATCGAAACGCGGCGCGAGACCCGATAGCAGGGCCGCTGCGACCCAAAGTTGCCGTGCATTGGGGTCGCGACCGTACCAGCCGGATACTGTCGCGGATGTTGCGTCGCAGCCGACAGTGAAGCGAAGGACAGCGCCTGGACCTCATATTTCCAGGCGCTGTCGGACTGACGGTCGAGAGCTGATGCGCTGAGGTTATGCCGCGTTACCGTTCTAAGGCGGCTCAACCAGCGAACCTCGCTACACGCTAGCCATGTGGCTTGAACACCACCTTGGTGCAGTGGTCGGTCTTGTCTCGGAATTTTTCGTACAGGGCCGGGCCGTCCTCAAGCGAGCTTGAGCGGTGGCTAATGATGAACGACGGATCGATCTCGCCCTTCTCGATGCGTTCCAACAAGGGCTTCATGTACTTGATCATGTGGGTCTGGCCGGTGCGCAGGGTCAGTCCCTTGTTCATGAGCAGGCCGAGGGCAACGGGACCAACCGGCCCGGCGTAGACTCCTGGCATGGATACGGTTCCGCCGGGGCGACACGCGAGAACCGCCTGATTGAAAGCAAACGGCCTTTCCATGCTTACTGTAGCTGCCATGACGGCGGAGCTGACCTTCTGGGCCAAGGTATCGGCGCCATGGGCTTCCATGCCGACCGCCTCGATGACGGCATCTGGGCCCAGCCCACGCGTCATCTCCATGATGGTGTCCTGGACGTTTTGGGTTCCGAAGTCGATGGTTTCGGCGCCAGCCTCCCGTGCCAGCGCGAGCCTCTCCGGCACAGTATCAATGGAGATGACCCGTTCGGCTCCGAGAAGGAAACAGGACTTCACGGCAAGGATGCCGACCGGCCCGCAACCCCAGATCGCGACGGTCTGTCCAGGCTTGATGTCGCAGTTCTCGGCCGCCTGGTAGGCGGTCGGGAAGATGTCGCTGAGAAACAGCACCTGCTCGTCCGTGAGCCCCTCTGGAACGACAATCGGGCCAACGTCCGCATAGGGGACGCGGAGATACTCCGCTTGTCCGCCCGGGATGCCACCCGTGATGTGCGAGAAGCCGAACAAGCCGGCAAGCGGATATCCGAACGTCTCGGCCTGCAGCTTCCCATTTGGGTTGGTGCGCTCGCAGCAGCTCCAATTGCCCCACTTGCACTGGCGACACTCGCCGCAGCAGATCGTGAACGGAACGACGATGCGGTCGCCCACCTTCAGCTTGCTGATGCCGCTGCCAGTCTCGATGACCTCGCCCATGGTTTCGTGCCCGAGCACGTCGCCATGTTCCATGGTGGGCATGAAGCCGCCCATCAGGTGAAGGTCGGAGCCACAGATCGCACAGGCCGTCACCTTGATGATGACGTCACCGGCGTCCTGGATCTTCGGATCCGGAACCGTTTCGCATGTGATCTTGCCCTTGCCTTGCCACGTGAGCGCTTTCATGGGGATCCTCGCCGTTGGGGTTGACTGCTCTACGTGGGCAGCCGAGCAAGGTTCCTTCGGTGTCGCGCGATCCTGCGGCTTTGTGGCAACGCAACAGACGTCCCTCGTCGCTGGGGCAATCGCAAATCGGTTGGCCAGCGACGTTGATTTCGACAGGAACCGACGCGGCAGGCGGCGGCGGCAATGGGCAGCACACAAGTCGGGGGAAGTGCCTCGCCAGGGTAGGTCGGCGACCGCTTCCATGCGATATCGTCCTGGAGCCGCATGCGTCCTGCAGACGCCCGCTCTGCAATGGCTCAACGCTCCGGGAGTGTTCATGACCGAAGATGCCATCGCGGACGATCAGGCGGGTTCGCACAAGGCACCGCTGCTGGCCGCCTTCGGTGCCCTGGGCGTCGTCTACGGCGACATCGGGACCAGTCACCACCCAGATTATCTTCGCGCTGCACTACGCCCATGAATACTACGCGCCGGACAAAGCCACCCCCGAGGAGGACGACGTCATCGGCGGTCTCGCCTTTCCAGGCGGGGAGGAGCCCGACAACTGGGACTTCGTCCACTTCGCCATCGTGATCGGCGTCGCGTCCCAGACCGCTGACATCGCGTTCACGGCCAAGCGGCTTCGTCGCATCGGAACCGTGCACAGCGTCATCTCCTTCGCGTTCAACACCGCCGTCCTGGCCCTCACGATCAATCTCTTGGCTGGCCTCTTCTAGTCGCGACGATGGCTGCCGCGAACCGACCGCAAACGGGCAAATGGAGCCTCACGTGGGCGATCCAGACATCCCGTGCCGACGAGACGCCATTAAGCCGCCCAGGCCAAGGTCGGCGTCCTGATACGCGAGGCCAGCTGACGGGTACACGGCATGCCGACGTGCATCGCGTGTGTTAGGTTTTCGCGGATCAACGCACGCGGGGGCGAGGGCGATGAACAGCAGGAGACGCGGCCGTGCCGTGGTGAAGGAGGCCGTCCACTGTACGGGGCCGGGGTTCGACGTCATGCTGCCAGCTGGCAACTACCCGGACCTGATCGAGACGCGACACACCCCGGTCAAGGGTGGGCTTAGGTCCGAACACGTGAGAGTATTGGTGGAGGTTGCGCCACCTGCCAGTCCGGAACGCGGCCACGTGCAGGGCATGGCTCCGGACGTCGTATCGGTCGACCTCAAGGTGCACTGCGTCACGGGCAGTGTCATGGTCCTGCCGCGCTGATTCTTCGCTGCCGAGCCACTTCCGGTGACTTCACGTCAACACTTGGACGTCCGGTCGTCACCGATCAGCCCGTGCTCGATCGCGTAGCCCCTCGCCGCCGCGAAGGCGGACCAGACGAAAAGATCGGCTTTCTCGGGCGGAAGCTCCGGGGTGCCTTCCACCATATCTGCACGAAGCGTACGGCTTTGGCTTCGGAGATCGTCCAGGTTGAAGACCACCCAATGGCCCGCCGGATCCTCGACCTGAAAGCCGCCGCCATGGAGTGCCTTGATCTTCAGGCTGATGAGCATTCACCCCTCGGATCGACGTTCGGCAAACCATCTTGCCTGTGGCAATTTGTCACCGTACTGACGCTTGTAGCACCATGGACAACCAAAACGACGTTTGGGCCCTCGTGGTCGACGACAACGCCCTCATCAGGATGGACGCGGTCGACATTGTCGAGCAAGCTGGTTTCCGGGTACTCGACGCCGCCAACGTCGATGAAGCGCTCGATCTCCTGCGGGAGCATCACGCTCGCTTGCAGCTCCTTTTCACCGACGTTCACATGCCGGGCGCCCACGATGGCTTCTACCTGGCTCGCGAGGTCTCACGGTGCTGGCCCCACATCGCCATCGTCGTGGCGTCGGGAGAGGCCACGCCCGGTCCGACCGACATGCCGGCTGACGCGACCTTCATCGGCAAGCCATTCAACGAAGCCGTGGTCCATCACACGCTTCGGCGCACGATGGCGACGGATCAGCAGCCGGGACGCCTACGAACGAATCCTGACGGTCTCGCATCTCGCTCCATGGTGGAGGGGCCAAGATCGGATACCTCCAGCGACCTTCGCCTTCGCGAGCCCGGACAGCCGGTCCGAGAGCGACAGCCGGGCGAAGTCGATCTCGCTCAGGACATGCGTGCCCCCCCCGCAGACGGCGACGCTCCTCGCGCGTGAGATCGAGCGTGGTGGGAACGACAACCGGGATCCCCGCGATCCGGGTGGGGCGCTCATGTGAAAGCCGCTCCCCGAACCTACGGGGCACAGGACCTCACAATGCTGCGACGAAGCCGACGACCGTGGCGTTCGAGACGTCAATGCGGAAGCTACGATGGAGAGGCCATGGGATTTCATCACCGCTGTCATTGAAGCGCGCGTAAACGTGAGGCGCGAGGCAGCGGCGTTGGCTTGGCAATCACAAAACTTCCAATCTGCGTGTTGGACGTTGCGCGCCTCGGACAAACCTATCCAGCACCAGCCGGCTTCAACGAAGCCCATGATCGAGCCCTGTCCTGCCTGCGGGCAGAAACCACCTGCCCAAGCACGTGGGACAGCTGCTCCGCTGAATAAGGCTTGTGCAGCAGGCTGAACCCTTGCGGTCCCCCTTGGGCGAGGACGTGGCTGTAGCCGCTCGTCAACACGACAGGAAGGCCGGGCGGCGTCGCTGGATTTCGTTGGCCAGATCGATGCCGTTCATGACGCCGGGCATCACCACGTCGGAGAAGACGGCGTCGAAATCGGGTTCCGCCGGCCCAAGTTCGACGAGAGCATCAGCGGCGTTGGTGGCCCACGCGCTTCGGTATCCAAGGTCCTCCATGATCTGCGTGACGAACTGGCCAATCTCCTCCGCGCTCGCGCCGATCATCTCGTCGGCAGACCAACCGAAGATCCGTTGCGCTCCGGTGTTCCAATCGTTGATCAGGCCGTCGTGGCCAGTCGCCACGATGGCGAAGTCGACGGCGCTTTCGAAAATGGCGCGGTATTGTCGATCACGGAGAACCGCATTGGGCAAGGTCGTGGAAGGCGTATCGTACATGCGCTTCCAGCCTACCGGCTTTCGCCAAGCTGCGCAGAGGGATACAGGCGCATCATCGTCGAATCCGGTGAACGAATGGCCTTTCACACGCCGGGAAGCGGCTGATCGTCGGAATTGCGAACGGACTCCGCAGACGAATGCGGCGGGGCGTCAACATCGTCGGAGGTGTGGCGAGCCTGATCAAGCATCAGCCTTGGCGAACAAACGCTGCACCTGCACAGCCTGCCATCTGCCGCTGCCCTTGGCAGTCGGGATGCCGCGGCTCGTCAGCGCCTTGGCAATTCCAGTCGACGAGACGATGCCGTCTTCACGCAGTTGAATCACGATACGAACCAGATCGGCCGTTCGCGCTACCGCTTGGGCCTTGCGGGTCTTCGCGGAGGCTCGACGGGCAGCATCGGTCGGGCCCTTACCAGTGACCATCGCATGCCGCCTTTCACTGATGCTGTCCGAGCACACGGTACTCACACCGTGGCTTGATTATCCCTTGCGCGTGCGTGGTCGGCTTAGCCGGGACACCGGCCACCGTGACGCGAAGGATCATTCAGATGATCGTCGGATGGCGTGAGCGAATTCGGGGCGCCTTCGCCTTGGCACTCGCCGAAGCGTGCTTGAAAGCTGTTCGGCCGAGTAGGGCTTGTGCAGCAGGTCGAAACCGTGGGGGCCCTCCTCGGCAAGGACATGGCTGTATCCGCTGGCAAGGACGATGGGCAGGTCGGGAAGGCGTCGCCTAAGCTGCTTGGCCAGCTCGATGCCGCCCATGCCGGGCATGACCACGTCGGAGAACACAACGTCGAAGTCGGCGCCATGCTCGCCGATCCTGTCCAGGGCTTCCTCCGCGTTCGCCGCCCAGGTCGTCTCGTACCCGAGGTCCTGGAGGACCTGCGTCGAGAAACGACCGACCTCGATGTTATCCTCAACCACCAAGACGCGGCGTCCGGCCCCGCCCGGCGATGGGACGTCGCTACCCCGATCCGCACGGGCTGGTGCCGCATCGCTCTCGACCTCTGGCAGGTACAGCGTGAAGGTGGTGCCTTCGCCGACCTCGCTCTCCACGTCAACGTCGCCTCCGGACTGCTTGGTGAAGCCGAAGACCTGGGACAGCCCCAGGCCGGTACCCTTGCCCACCCCCTTGGTCGTGAAGAAAGGCTCGAAGATGCGGGCGATCTTGTCCTCCTCGATGCCCGTGCCGGTGTCGGTGATGGAGACAGCCGCGAACGGCCCGGCCGCGCCGGCATGGCCCCTGATGGGCGGCATCGCGGCGCCGCAACGAAGGCGGATCGACAGGACGCCATCGCCGTCCATGGCGTCGCGCGCGTTCACCGCCATGTTGACCAGCGCCGTCTCGAACTGGCTGAGGTCGGCCTTCACGAAGCACGGCGTGTCAGGCAACTCCGTCACCACGCGGATGCGCGCACCCGTGATCGTGTCCAGCATCTCGCCGACGCCCTTGAGGCGTGCGCCCACGTCGAACACCTCCGGCTTGAGCGCCTGCCGCCGCGCGAAGGCCAGCAGCTGACCCGTCAGCTTGGCGGCCCGGTCGACCGTGTCGGACACGGCGTCGATGTAGCGCCGACGGCGATCGTCGCTCAGGTCGGGGCGGCGCAGGAGATCCACCGATGAGCGGATGATGGTGAGCAGGTTGTTGAAGTCGTGGGCCACGCCGCCCGTGAGCTGCCCCACGGCCTCCATCTTCTGCGATTGCCGCATCGCTTCCTCGGCGACCAACAGCTCGCGACTACGCTCTTCGACCCGGCTCTCCAGGGTGGTGTTCAGAAGGCGCAGCGCCCGGTCGTTGGCGAGGCGTTCAGTCTCGTCCCGCGCGATCTTCAGGAAGCCGATCTCACGGCCTGTGACGTCGCGAAGGGGGCGCACCACCCCGTTCAGGAATACGCGGCCGCCGTCCTTGCGCTGGTGCCAGCGCACGTCGGGTGCGCCCCCCACTTGTCGGGCCCCTTCGATTTCCTTGCCCGGCTGTCCGGCTTCCCGATCTTCAGGCGTGAAGAGGATTTCAAAGGGCTGGCCGACGATCTCGTCGCGATCGAACCCGAAGATGGCCGCCGCTCCCGCCGACCAGCTCGTCACGGTATGGTCCGCATCGACGGTCAGGATCGCGTAGTCGGTGGCTGCCTCGACAATGACGCGGAGCCGTTGTTCGCGTTCGCGCAGATCGTCAACCGCCGCCTTGGTCTCGGTGACGTCATTGCCCTCGACGAAGATGCCCGACACCGTTCCGTCCCGCCCAAGGATGGGCTGGTAGACGAAGTCCACGAAGCGACGCTGCTTCGGCGAGCCTGGTTCATGTTCAATCCAGATCTCGACCTCTCGCCCGACATACGGTTCGCCTGTCGCGTGGACGCTGTCGAGCAGGTCGAAGAACATCTGGTCGTCGAGATCGCCCAGCGCCTGTCGCACGGTGAGGCCGACCACCTGTCGCCCGCCGATGAGGCGAACATAGGCGCAGTTGGTCAGTTCGAACCGGTGATCGGGCCCGCGCAGGATGGCCATGAAGCCCGGCGCCTGGACGAACAGGTCACGCAGCCGGTCGCTCTCGGCCTTCAGCGTCAGGTTCTCCTCGGCGACCGTCCTCGCCCTGGCGAAGATGCCGCCCTGGGCGTCTGCCAATCGCGACGTGCCGTCGACATGGGACGCGGCCTCGCGCAGCAGGTTCAGTTCCGTGACGTCGATGGGGTGCTGCAACACCACCGCGACGTCGCCTTGGGGATCGAGAACGGGCGTGTGGGTGATGCTCCAGTAGCGCTCCTCGAAGCCGCCACCCTCCGCCTCGGGACGGGGCACGTCGAAGCGCAGCAGGGCCATGGTGTCGGGCCGCTTCGTGCGGATCACCCGCTCGAAGGACGCGATGGCCTGTTCCAGGGTGTCGGAATCGGTCGGGAAAGCGTCCCAGGCACAGCGGCCGACGATGTCGGCCAAGTCGCGCTTGGTGGACTCCAGGTAGGCGCGATTGGCGCCCACGATGTTCAGGCCTCGATCAAGCGCGAGGTAGGGGTTGGGCGAAGCGTCGAACAGGGCGTGGAAGACCAGGGCAGCGTTCGACAAGGTCAACCTCCTCCCAAGAGCCGATGCCTGCGTCCCGTGTCCATTCTATTCGCAACACGACCGGACCTCACGGCTCGGCCAGTATGGTGCGCGGCATGCGAACCGTGAAGGTGGTGCCCATCAATCCCGAAGCCGTCGCCACTGTGCCGCCCAGCTGCCGCACGAAGGCCTCGACGAAGCGCGAGCCCAATCCCGATGAGGGATTGATGCCCGAGGCCGTCAGGCCAGCACCGTCGTCGCTGTCCGTGAGGACGGCATCGCCGTCGCGCTGTCCGAATCCCAGGGTGATCCGACCTGCGGCCGAGGCGAAGGCGTACTTCACCGCGTTCGTGGCGAGTTCGTTCACGATCAGCCCCAGGGTCACCGCATGGTCCGCCCCGATCGTCAGAGGCTGGGCGTCCACCACGACGTCGATCCGCGAACCCTCCCCCAACAGGCTGGCCCGCAGGTTGCCCGCGATCCCGTTGAGGTAAGGCTCCACCGGGACGGGCCCCAGGGTCGCCGACCGCGAGATCACGTCATACAGCTGGGCGACGGCGCCGATGCGTGCCTGCATGGCGCGGTAGCCCGCCACGCAGGGTTCCGCCGCGCGGCGGATCTCGAAGGACACGAAGGCGGTGATCACCGTCAGGCTGTTCTTGATGCGGTGTGCCAGCTCGGCGGCCAGCAGGTCGCGATGACGTTCGAGCAAACGCGCCTCGGTCACGTCCTCGAACGCGACGAGGAGCCGCGTCACGTGATTGCCGGGCCGGAACACCTTGCGGGCATTGAGCCGAAAAATACGGCTTCCCAGGTGGGGAAAATCGTCCTCGATCTCGAATCCGTCGAACGAGGCCTCGTCGGGCACCACGCGGGCCAGCAACTCCTGCAACTGTCCGACCTGCCACTGCCCTTATCTCCCCCAACGGATTTCTACCAGAGACTACCATATTAACCCCTTTCGATGGGCTAAACCTGTTCGCTCTGCCCTTTTGAGCCGATGATGAGAAGCATTTTACCCCCGGTCTACCATCTACCAACATGGCTTTGTTGGGTCATCGCTGGATCCTGTGCTTAGGCAGGCAGCTCGGTGGCAGTGCTGATGCAACGAGCAAATCAGGATGCTTCACGTCGCAAGCGAGAGGACGCAAGGCGAAGAGCGGAATGGTTTGCACCGAAGGGATCTGGTGATGACTTCACGGTCGCCATTCCATCGAAAGTTGGCGTCCTCCTGCTGGATCTTCCTGGCCGTTACGTTGGCGAACACCCCCGGATGGGCAAAAGCGATGTTGGCCGCCAACGTGGTCTCGTTGAAGGTCCACACGCCACATGGCGGATTCAACCGCCTGACCGTGAGCGTCACGCTTTGCGAACCGGGGACGGAGCGCTGCGCGACCATCGACGACGTCATGGTGGACACGGGATCCACGGGCCTGCGCCTGGAGGCCTCTGCCGTCCCGTCATCCCTGGATCTGCCGGCAGTCACAGGAGCCGACCGGAAGCCGCTCGCCGAATGCCTGCGCTTCGTCCATGACAACGCCTGGGGACCGCTGCACCGAGCCGACGTCCGGATCGGCGGCCTGACGGCGAAGGATCTGCCTGTCCAGGTCATCGCCGACGATCTCGGACTATGGCCTGCCGGTTGCCCGACCTCGACCGTGAAGCCCACATCGAACGGCACGCTCGGGATCGGGCCGCACCTTTTCGATTGCCAGGGTTCCTGCACCCAACGCGAGGACAGTCCCGGCGTGTTCGCCTTGGACGGCGGTGCTTGGTTGCCGCTTCTCGGCTCCGTCCCAGTAGCAGCCCGCCTGCCGAACCCCGTCTCGCGCTTTCCGCGACACGGGAACGGCGTGGTTTTCGACCTGCCGATCTCTCCGGCCGATGGCGCCGACGAGATCCGGGGAATGCTGACGTTCGGGGTGGGAACGGCGGAGAACAACCAACCCGGCAGCCACGTGGTCCACCTCGACGCCAACGGCCTCCTCACGACGCGCTACGGCGGCGTCGACTACCCGGCGAGCTACATCGACAGTGGCACCGAAACGAACATCATCGCCGACGAGGCTCTCCCGCGATGCGCCGGAATGACGTGGGCCTTCTGCGTCTCGCCCGCACAAGCGTTGACCGCCACGATGGTCGGCACGGACGGCGCGGAGGTCCAGGCGCCGTTCAGGATCGGTGACTATCGCGGCGCTCTGGATCGGCATGTCGGCGCATGGGACGCGTTTGCCGAGGCCGCCCCTCCATCCACCCGATCCTTCGTATGGGGAGCGCCGTTCTTACTCGGTCGCCGGGTCGCACTCGTGTTCGACGGCATGGCAGCCGGCGGCATCGAAGGGCCTTCTTACGTGTTGCCCTGAGCAGGAAATAACGTCCCTACCCAACTATCTCGTGCATCATGTGGGTGAAATCCTTGGCGCTCACATGTGCCGCTGGATTGAACCCCAGTCAGGTCACCCGGCGCGGATGCGGTCTGCGTGTACCTGCGAAAGCGACGCTGCGGGGACAGCCATCATGGGCCCGGAGATGCTCGAAGTGGGCGCGCTGGTCGGTGGTGCCCAGCCTGTGCGCTCGCACCTGCCCGTGGCATCCGGGGCAGCGCTTTAGTCGTTCCGGATGCATGGCGAGTGCCTGGACAATGCCGATAGTCACCCACTCGCCATGGGCCTTGATCTCGCAAGTGTCGCCGCTTTCCTCGATCACCTGGAGTTCTCTTCATGGTGGCGCTTGATCGCCTGAACCTCTTCGGCGTTCATGGGCGTCCCATCGGGCTTCAGCGGACGGATGTCGTCCATGCTCGACCATCCGAAGCGCTCGACAGGATCTCCGACGTCGCTCATCAGGGCCTCGTCGTGCGGCAGGCTCAAGGCTGACCTGGCCGCCCTGATGATCGCGTTCCGCTGCGACCCCTTGTTCATGTATCCAGCGGCGTTGACGTACGGCGCGAATAGCGTGCCCGGGTAGGTCCGCCCCCGCGTCAGGCCCCAGGCCCTCGACTTACGGAGGCAGACCACGACGCGCTCCCCGCGCTCGGCCTCGGGGAACAGCACGGACTGTGCCCAACCGATGGCTGCCCGTGAAGATGGCAGCGCCATTAGGGCATGGGCGTCGTTGAACGTCAGCGAGTGGTAGGCCCCGATGTTCAGGAATGCCTACCTTGTCGCACAGTTCCTCGGGCGTCCGGCTGAACGCCTTCAAGCGCGAGGTCCACCACTTCCAGCCGCCGAGGTGGTCAACCTTGGAGTCGAGCGGCTCGATGCCCCGGTGGCGTCGGGCCATGATCTCGTGGGATGAGGGTCGCTCGGCATATTCAACGTCCGCCGGATCGAACCCCGGCGACAGGAACAGCAGGACGAGCCGGGCTGTCTTGAGAGGGCCCCATACATTGCAAGGAAGGCATCGCAGGTCGAAGCCCATCTCGCCTGCCCTATCGAAGACGGGAGCGTCGTGGGGATGCCGTCGCGCGTCAGCAGGGCATTCGGCCCAGAAGTCAAAGATGTCCATCCGAACGGAGCTTCCGGCACCTGGTAGGTGGCGTCAATCGACGTGACACAAGGCATCCAGGTACGCGCTTCCCAAGTCCTACCCGGGAGCGCTTTCGTTCACTTACTTGATAACTATTTCTTCGCACCTTCGCGCCTTGGCCCGCTCCGCCGTGGCAATACGGTCCGAGTTGCGCTTCCGCCTGGCAGGAGTGTCGGGAAGCGGTCCGGTAGGCGGCTGAACCTCGTAGCGAGGCAGCTTGCAGACCTCCTTGTACCTCTTTCCGATCGGGATCTTTCCGTACTTCCTGCCAACCGTCTTGGTCGCACGGCCAGCCAAGGCGGCCGTTGCTCTCGCGATGGTACCATTCGAGGTCGGCCCTAGCCTCCGCGTCGAATGGCTTTGACCTGAGCCAGGGTTGCTTGATGATCCCCACGTTCCGCCGCTTTGGTTGTCAACGATTTTTGGATATTATTAACCACCAAGGTTACTGGCCCCTGTTTCGGGTGCCAATGGCTAAGATGAGTCCGCTTGCGGAAAGCGTCAAGCATTCGTTTCGGCCATTGCTTAACGCCAATCTCGACAAACTTTCTTGTCAAGATTAGCCGCGTGCGACGACAAAGGAACGTCGGGGACTTTGTCCATAATGCCCTCTGCCTTGATCGTCGTCATCCCTAGATGGATGACTGACACGATCCTTGCCCTTGACCTCGCGCGGGTCGCAGGCGCCGCCTGGGAGATCCCGGCCGGCGGCTACGAGACGCGCGCCTTCGCACTCGGGAAGCCCGGCAAGGTGGACGATTATTTCGTCCAGTTGGATCGCGTGGTGACCGACCTCGTATTCGAGTCCGGCTGCAAGACCGTCAGCATCGAGGCCGACACAGGCCGGGGCAAGGGCAGCGTCACGCTGCGGGGCTACCACGCCGTCGCGGCTGCGGCCGCCCGTCGGCTCGGCTGCGACGTGGTGCGCAACATCAACAGCAGCGCCGCACGCAAGCTCGCGCTCGGCTACGGCGGCGGCTCCAAGGAGGACGCCATCCGGACCGCGACCGCCCTCTACAATCTCCCGACCGGCCTGGGCGAGGACGAGGTCGGCGCCGTGACGGCTCCGGCACTCCGGGCACATGAGCCGCTCCTCAAGCTGACTGAGCGGGAATTCCGACCCCCTGGTCCACACCCGGGGTCGGCAGGTCCAGGTGGTAGGCGCAGCGGCACTCGCGGATTGACTTCATCCCGTCGCGGCGGCCGAAGGCGCACCTGACTACCAGCTTCAGACCCGCCCGCCATGCCTGTCCCAAGGTCTCGATCATGAGCACAAAAAGGGAACATGAAGAACGGGAGTCAAGACATCGAAAATCAAGCGAACGGGGCTTCGCTTGGTTTTCCACTCATCGATCAGGCTGCTCGGCGCTGCCAGCCGTTGCCGACGCGGGGCCATGAGGGCGCCTGATCCGGGATCGAGTCCACTTCGTCGGGCGCCGACCGCAGCACGGACAGGGTCGGCCGCATGATCGCCAGGACCTCCTCACGGTCGAGGTACCGGTCACGTTCCAGGGCGGCTGCCACGGCCTCCACGTTGCGGCGGTGCATCCGGATCAGCGCGAGCGCCCGGTCGTGACAGCGGTTCACCAATGCCTTGACCCCGTCGTGCAGCGGCCCCCAGCCTTCGAGCGCCCGAACGTCGAGCGACAGCAGCCCGGTCGCCTCGCCGAACCCGAAATCCGCGTGGTAGGCGATGGCCGCCTTGGTCGCGGACTGGATGTCGAGCTTGGCTCCCGTGGTGACCTCGCCGATCACGATGGCCTCGGCGGCGCGACCGGCGAGGGTCATCACGATCTCGGTTTCCATCATGTCGGCGGTCGGGTTCGCGGCGCTCCGGATCGACGTGCGGGCACGGTCGGCATCGACGAAATCCATCTCGATGCCGAGCGCCACGGCCGCCACCGCGTGCCCCGCCTCGTGGACCGCCACCAGCCGCTCGGTGCGCGGGTCGACCTTGCCGCGCCGCTCCCGCACCACCCAGGCGACGTCGCCCGGCAGGACGCTGGATCGACCCAGGACCTTGCGGGCCCGCCGCCTGGCGTCCCGGCAGGCCTGCTCGACGTCGGCGGGGCTCATCCCCCGGCAGGCCTTGGCGGCCAAGCGAAGCTGCTCCTGCATGCTGGAAGTGTCGGAGCCAAGGTGGTGGGCGACGATGCCCGCAAGGTCGTCCACGGTCGGCATCGGGATGGCGATCTCGCGGTCGAGGCGGCCTGGCCGCTTCAGCGCCGGGTCGATGCGCTCGGGGAAATTCGACGCCGCGATGACGACGATGCCGTCACGGGGCGTGGCCCCGTCCAGGGCTTCCAGGAACGCGTTGTTGACCGAATTGAAGTAGGACGAGTTGTGGTCGGGCTTGAAGTCGCGGCCCGGAACGGAGTCCATCTCGTCAAGGAAGACGATGCAGGGCACGTTCTTGCGGGCGTCGTCGAAGAGCTTCTTCAAGCCCTTCTCGATGTTGTACCCGCTGCTGCTGCCCCCGCAGATGGCCGAGAAGCTGCTCGCGTGGAACGGCACCCCGGCCTCGGCCGCGAGCGCCCTGGCGAACCTGGTCTTCCCCACGCCGGGAGGCCCGGACAGCAGCACGCCCCGGTCGCAGTCGGCCCACGCGAGTTCGCCCTGGCGGTATGCCCGCAGGTCGGCCGCGACCTCCAGTCCCCAGGCCTTCGCCTTGCCGAAGCCGGACAGCCTGGAGAGCGGGGTATCGCGCTCGTGGACGGGCTCGCCGGAACGGGCCTTGTCGAACGCGGCGCGCTCCGCCGCAGCCGCCTCGGCAGCCTTGACCGCAAGCTTGTCCTCGTCTGCCTTGATCTCGCGGGCGCGTTGGTCGCGCAGGTCGACGATGACGTCCATGGCCCGGTCGCAAAGGTCACGCGGCCCGAGCGCGGAGCGCAGGTCCGAGAGCCTCACGTCGCGCAGGTTCGATCGGCGCATCGGCCGCTGCCCGGTGACGAGCTGCACCACGTCGTACACGACGCCATCCGCATCGATCGGGTCCAAGCGCGCTGTTTTGCTCGCCCACAGCCGGTATGCCTCGTGCGCGTTGTCCGGGGAGCGCACGATCATGAGGACGCCGCAGCCACGCTCGCCCGCCACGCCCATCCAGTCCCCGACGTCGAACAGGTCGCCCTCGTCGGCGCAGACAAGTCGCTTGCCCTTCTCGACCTCCGCGACCTCAAGGTGCGTGGCCGGCGCGTACTGGTCCCGCCAGACCCTGTAGGCGAGCAGCCGAACGGCGTCCCGCACGTCGTCCCCCTCGGCATACACGATGACACGGCCGACCTCGACGTCGGCGGGCGTCACCCCGGCGCGGTCGAGCAGCACGGCGGCTGCGGCCTCGGACGCGAGGGGACGCATGCCGTCTGCCATGGCGGAATGAACGGCAAGCAATGTGGCGGCGAAGGTCATGTCGGTCTCCTGGGGATGCCGCAATCCATGGCAGGACTTCCACGAGATACCGTTAATCGGAACGTCGAATTTCGGGTCTACTTGCGAAACACCCTCCATTTAGGGCGTTTTTGGGGTTTCGGGGCAAATCGCCCTATATACAGGGCGTTTTCGTTCACGCGATTACTTGGTCAGTTTAACCAGGCGTTGAATCCTCTCGTGGTATCAGGGGTCATTCCCGAAACAGCGAAACCGAGGAGGCCCCCAGTGGCCCGGTTCTGGATTCTGAGCGACCTGCATCAGGAGTACCGCGACAACGCGTTCGACCTCGTGCGCCCGGCAGAGCCGTTCGATGCCGTGATCGCGGCCGGCGACGTTTGCGGCCCGGCGCCGGACGCCATCGCCTGGCTGCGGCGGCAACTGCCGCATGACCGCATTGTCTACGTGCCCGGCAATCACGATTACTGGCAGCCTCCCGAGACGGCCGAGCGGCTGACCATGGACCGGATCCTGTCCGAGGCTCGCGACGCGGCTGCGGTGACGGGCGTCGACCTGCTGTCCGACGACGCGGTCGAGATCGCGGGGGCTCGGGTGCTGGGCGCGACGCTGTGGACCGACTATAGGATCAACGCCGGGACCGGTGGCGGGACCGCGCACTGGATGCGGGTCGCCCAGAACGGCATGAACGACTACGGCCGCATGCGGAGGCCTTCGTCCTCGCGCCCGACGAAGCCCATCAGGCCGACCGACCTGCTGTTCCGGCATCGGGCCAGCATGGAGTTCCTGGACACGGAAATGGCGACGGCCTTCGACGGGCCGACCGTGGTGGTCACGCACCATGCGCCGCACGCCAGGTCGCTGATGGTCCAGCACGACGACCTGAACCCCTGCTACGCCTCGGACCTTGAATGGCTCATGGTCAAGCACGCGCCCGCTTTGTGGGTGCACGGCCACGTGCACGTGCCGTCCGACTACGTGGTCGACCAGACGCGTGTGGTCTGCAACCCAAGGGGCTATTCAGGAGAGATCCAGCAGGGCCGCTGGAACCCTGCCGTGATCGTGGAGGTGTGACGGTGGTCGATGCGATTTGCGCGCTCGCTTACGACTACCTGCGGGCAGGCGATGCCGAGGGCATCGACGAGGACCAGTGGGCCTTCGACGCCCTCCTGGCTGCGGCCGACCAGCGTACCTGGCCCCTAAGGCCAAGCGCGATGCCGCACGCGGACGAAGGCAACGCGGCCGCCCGGAAGCGAGCCTTCAGGCATCTGCTGGCAGCGGCGCGTGACCGGGACGTCGCGCTGCCCGACAACGTGCACGACGTCCTGAAGTCGTGGGCCGAGAGGAATATCGCATGATGACCAGGACCGCCATCACCGCCCTGATGCTCACGGCCACCCCGGCCACGGCGGCCGAGACCTGGGCCAGGTCATACCCGCTGCGCCTCGGCTCCCACGTGCTGACCGTGGCGGGCACTTCGGGCAACCGGAACCTGATGCTCGATGGCAAGCGGGTAGCCGAAGCCGTGTCGTTCCCCCTCGACCAGAGCATGACGGTCGACGGGGTGCCGACCGCCGTCATCTGGGCCGACCGGGGCGGCGCCTCCTGCTACGACGGCGCCATGCTGCTGTTCGCCGCCCCAGCCGGCAAGCCAGTCGTCCAGGGATCGGTCGAGGTGACGAGTTGTCAGGCAAAGTTGCACGTCGGCGTGGCGAATGGCGAGGTGGTGATCGTCGATCCGCCGGTGGCCGCCAAGCCGCAGGACGCCACCCCGGCGGTCGCGCGCTCTGACGGCGCCGTCTGGCTGTTCGACGCCAAACACGGGGCGGTGCAGGTAATGCCCGTGGTCGAGCCCGACAATCCGGAGGACGGCCGCTAGGGTTTCGGGAGACGGTCGTCCGGCAAGTGATCGTCGGGGGCCGACATGATCATGTCCATCTCCTCATCGGAGAGTGTCGTGACCAGACCCTCTGGCACGCAGCATCCGTGCGGCCGCTTGCGGGTCGGCTCCAGGCCTTCGAGGATCTCGGGGCGGAAGCTTCGGTATCCATCGTCCATGGCCGCACGATCGCGCCGGAGCGGATCGGGATCAAGGGGTGCGAAGCAATGTTACAAATCGATGGTGGAACGGCGACTTTGCCATCGATTTGTAACACGAAACGATCCGCTCCCCTCTGAGGCCACGGCGGCATAGTGGTCACGGTGACCCGATCTAAGTCCGGATTTAAGTCCAAGGACCGTGTGGCTGGGATTGGCCTTCGGAAAAACTCTGTTTATTTAGCGAGTTAGGTGGTGCCGCAAGAGGGATTCGAACCCCCGACCCCCTCATTACGAATGAGGTGCTCTACCAGCTGAGCTATTGCGGCATCACGGGGTGGTTCATAGCAGATCGCGGCTGGGTGGCAAGGGCTTGTATGGGGCTGCCAGGATGGGGGCTTGCGTGGGGTGGGCCTCGGGTGGGCGGGCGGCCCAGAGGCCGGCCAGCAACGAGCCCGACAGGTTGTGCCAGACCGAGAAGATGGCACCAGGCAGCGCCGCGAGGGGCGAGAAATATTTGAGGCCGAGCGCCGCCGCGAGACCGGAATTCTGCATGCCGACCTCGAGCGCCAGGGTGCGGCACACGCCTTCCGAGAAGCCGAACAGTCGCCCACCCCAATAGCCGCCCAGCAGCCCGGTGCCGTTATGCAGCACCACGGCCAGCAACACCAAGGGGCCGACCCGCGCGATGGCGCCCTGGGCATTGCCCACCACGGCGCCGATGATCAGCAGGATCGCCAGGATCGATAGGGTCGGCAGCGCCGGCTCGAGCCGCGCCACGAGCCGATGCGCCACACGATTGACGATCAGGCCCAGCGCCACCGGCAGCGCCACGACCTCGACGATGCCGGTCAACAAACCCCACGGTGTCGACCGCCACATCGGCCGAAACATAGAAGCGGGTGAGAAACGGCGTCGCCATCACGCCCACCAGGGTGGAAAAGGCGCTGATGGTCACCGACAAGGCGACATCGCCGCCCGACAAGAACACCATCACGGTGGAAGCGGTACCGCTCGCGACACTGCCGACCAGGATCATCCCAGTGGCGAGATCGTCCGGCAGGGCCAGCAGCTTGGCGATCACATAAGCTGCGAGCGGCATGATGAGGTAGTGCAGGCCGAGCCCGGCCAGCACCGGGCCGGGCTGTAGCGCCACACGCCGGAAATCGGCGGGGCTGAGCGACACCCCCATGGCGAACATGATGAAGCCGAGCAGCAGCGACACATAGGGCAGCACACCATGGAAGGTGGCCGGCAGAAAGAACGCCAAGGCCGCCACCAGCAGCGTCCAAACGGGGAACAGGCGAACAAACACGGCCAAAACCCTGGTGCGGAACAATCAGGCGGCCCGCCAGCGGACCGATCGGCTTTGTCTTAAACGCAGCGGGACAGCCCTGTCATCCGGCACCGAAGGCCGGGGCCGCTTTCGAGGCGAGGGCGCCATGCGGCCGCGGGGGGTCGCCAGGCGCGCCGGAGCGGTGCATGACAGACACCATGCTGGCACCACGACTGCGACCCTGGCACGAGCGTGGCACCACCCGGCGGCCGGGGGCGCACCTCGACCGCCTGCCGGTCGGCATCGACCTTCGCGGCTTCAGCTTGGCCGAAGGGGTGCGGGCCGCCGTGGCGTCGGGGCTGCTGGTGCTGGTCAGCCTGTGGGTGCAGTCCTTTCCTTTGTTGCTGGCGGCTTTTGCGGCCAACCTGACCTGCTTCTGCGATGCCGGCGGTCCGCTGCAAGGCCGGGTGCGGGCGCTCCTGGCCTTCACGGTTCTGGGCGCCCTGACCTGGGTCGGGTTCGGGCTGTTGCGCAACCTGTCCTGGCCCGTGGTGGTGCCGGTGGCGGGGCTCGCGGTGTTCTTGTGCAGCATGGCGCGGGTGTGGGGCGCCGCCGCGCAGGCGATCGGCAACGTGCTGATCGTCACGGTTGCCTTGGCCATCGACGTCCCGTTGCGGGCCGATGC
This sequence comes from Lichenihabitans sp. Uapishka_5, assembly GCF_033947565.1. Lineage (NCBI taxonomy): Bacteria > Pseudomonadati > Pseudomonadota > Alphaproteobacteria > Hyphomicrobiales > Lichenihabitantaceae > Lichenihabitans > Lichenihabitans sp. Uapishka_5. Next base: position 14,671 of record NZ_JARPVX010000039.1, on the reverse strand, counting down.
GGCGCCCCTGCTGTTGCTGAGCTTCCTTGGCGGCGGGTTTTGGGCCGTGCTCCTCACGTTGGCGATCTGGCGCGTTCAGCCGGACAGGCCTGCCGCGCGAGCCTTGGGCGAGGTTTGGGCCACTTTATCGGCCTTGGCGCACGATCTCCGCGTGCTGGCGCTCAGCCAGACCGATGAGGCCGGATGGGACGCCCACGCCCGCGCGCATCGACGGGCAAGCCGCATGATGCTGGAGGAGGCGCGCCAGCACGTGAGTGGCGCCGCGCGGGCCCGAGGGCCGTCATCGGCCTGGGTGCGACGGGCCGTGCTCGACCTCGAGACGGCCGAAACAATGTTCTCGGCCCTGATCGGCCTCGGCGATGTGCTCGAGGGTGGCTCGGCGCCCATCCGCCGATCGGGCGCCCGGGCGCTTCGGCTGCTCAGGCCGGTGTTCAGCCTTTGGTCCCGTGGCGCGCCCGTACGGCCCGATCGCATCGAAGCCGCGCTGCGGCAGGTGGCGGAGTGCGGGCGCGCCGCGCCGGCCCTGGCGCCCTCGCTGGCGTCCGTGTCGGACGCCTGCCGGGTCATGGTTCGCACCGCATTGCCGGATGACCGCCCGGCCCTGCCCCAGCCAGGGTCGCCGTCGGCCGCCACCCTGGTCATGGCACTGGTCGTGCAGCCCTTGCTGGAAAACCTGACCTGGCGCTCCGCCATCCTCCGCCATGCCGCACGAGCGACGGCGCTGACGCTGCCGGCGCTGGCCTGGTCGATGATCTGGTGGTCGCCCTACGGCCATTGGCTGACCATCACCGTGGCGCTGACGATGCAGCCCTACTTCGCCGCCACGTGGCAACGCGTGCTGGAACGGGTCGGCGGCACGCTGTTGGGCGGCCTCATCGGCGCTGCCGCGGCCTTTCTGCCGGACGGCGGCACCGTCAAGGCCGTGCTGCTGGTGCCGCTTTGCATCATCGGCTTCTCGGTGCGGCAGGTGAGCTACGGCGCCTATATCGCCTGCCTGACGCCGCTCGTGGTGGTGTTGTTCGACGTGGCCGAACCGGGCCATTCGGATGCCATGATCGCCGGCATGCGGTTCAGCTATACGGTGCTGGGGGGTGGCATCGCGCTGGCCGCTTCGCTCCTGTTGTGGCCGAGCTGGGATTCGCACCGACTGCGCCAGGACGTCGGCGGCACCCTGACCGCCTATGCGGCCCTGGCGGCCTCGGTCTTAGGGGATCTCGGTTCGCCCGCGGGGGGCAGCCAAGCGGCCGCACGCCGGGCCGCCGGGGTGGCCAGCAACAACCTCGAGGCGGCCCTGTCGCGCGCCATGCAGGAGCCGCGCCGGGTGCGGAACCACGAAATCGAGGCGGGCCTCGTGGTGGATGCCGCCTTGCGACGCTTCGGCGGCGCCCTGATGGCCCTGCAGCACGAGGCCCGCGGTGGGCTGACGCCCGGAACCAACCTGTTAGCCTGGCGGCGCTGGATCGAGGTGGCCCTTGTGGATCTCGCGTCGGGTCGCGCGGTCAATCACCCGGCCCCGGCGGCCTCTCCTGGAAGCGCGCTCGAGCGCATCCGCCGTGCCATCGGCGTGATCGACGCAGCCTGGACGGCCGCCGAGAACGCCCCGGGGCTGGCGGACGGAGGCCAAGCTCCGGCAGAGCCGGGATGAGTCCTTCGGACCATCCAAGCCCTGATGGCGAAGCGGGCCGCGCTGCCCGATCGGGGCCGTCGGCACAAGGTCGCACGCTTGGCGTCGCACCCGTGGCCATGCAAGGTGATGTCATGAGCCAAGCCGCCGCCCCGACGATCGTCGCCATCATCCCGCTCTATAACGGCGCCCGCTTCATCGAGCAGTCGGTGCGCAGCGTTCTCGACCAGACGCGGCCGCCGGACGAATGCCTGGTGGTCGACGACGGCTCGACCGATGCCGGCCCGGCGCTGGTGGCCGATCTCGCCACCCGGCTGCCGGTGCGCTTGTTGCAGAAATCCAACGGCGGCCAGTCTTCGGCCCGCAACCATGGCGTGGCGCAGTCGACGTCGAGCTTGATCGCCTTCCTGGACCAGGACGATGCCTGGTACCCCGACCACCTCGAAACCCTGCTGGCCCCCTTCGCGGCCCGTCCCGGCGACGCCACGCTCGGATGGAGCTACGCCGATCTCGACGAAGGCGACGAAACAGGAACGCTGTTGACCCGCCAGTTCCTGCGCACGCGGCCGACCGCGCATCCGAAGCGAACCGTCGAGGCCTGCCTGCGCGACGATATGTTTGTGCTGCCGTCCGCATCGCTGATCAGCCGGACCGCCTATGAGGCCGTCGGCGGCTTCGACGAACGGCTGATCGGCTACGAGGACGACGATTTCTTTATCCGTCTGCTCGACGGCGGCTTCGACAATGTCTTCATTGACCGCCCGGTTACGCTGTGGCGCATCTACCCCCATTCGACCAGCTATTCGCCCCACATGGGGCGATCGCGGATGATCTACCTGCGCAAGGTGCTGCAGGCCTATGGGGCAAGACCGGCCGGCGCGGGCGGGACGCTGGCCCGGACCGCCATCGCGCCGCGCTTCGTCAAGGCGCTGCTCGGCGAATATGCCCGCGCCGGACGACGGCACGACGATGCCGGCATGGAAGCGGCCCTCGATGCGATGCGCGACCTCCTGCTGCCCCACATGGCCGGGCTTGCCGGGCTCGCCTTGCGGCTGATGATCGGGGCGTTACGGATGCACGGCTTCGGCCGCATCGCCACGCAGGGGCGCTTCGGCATCGCCCGGCGGCTGTTACGGATGCCGGTCGACCACCGGGCCGCGCTGCTGCAGCAGCAGGCCGACGAACCGCGCGGCTGACCGGCCATCCCCCGCCCTGCCCCATTCCCGGTGCCGCCGCGCCCCGTTCTGTCCGGCGTGGTGGCGTTCCATCCCGACCCGGTCCACCTGTCGGCGCTATGCGACGGTCTCGCGGCGCAAAGCACCCGCGTCGTGGTGGTGATGAACAGCGCCCTGCCGCCTGACCTCCGGCAGCGGCTCGCCAGCCTGCCCAACCTCACCCTGATCGACGCAGGCCGCAACCGCGGCATCGGGGCGGCGCTGAACCTCATCGCCGCCGAGGCCGCCGACACCGACGCGGTGGCGCTCTTCGACCAGGATTCGAGCCCTCCGGACGACCTGATCGCCCGGCTCCAGGCCGCCTGGGCGCGCCTCGTCGACGCCGGTGAGCATCCCGCCGTGGTGGGTCCCGTCCTGGTGGCGCGACCGGGCAGCCCGGGCAAGGCGCCGACCTACCGGTTCGCGGCGGCCGACGCTGGCCGCGACCTCCGGCGCGTCGCCTTTCTGCCCACCTCGGGGTCGCTGATCCAGGCTGCCGCGCTGCGCTGGGTCGGGCCGTTCCGGGACGATTACTTCATCGACGGCATCGACCTCGAATGGTGTTTCCGGGCCACGGCGGCGGGCCTCACGTGCTGGCTCGACACCGCGTGCACGATGCCCCATTCGGTCGGATCGGGCGTGATCGGCGGCGGACGCCTACGCTGGAGCATGCCGAACCAGCGGCCGTTCCGCATGTATTGCCTGCTGCGCAACACGATCTACGGCCTGCGGCTCCGCCACATCCCGCTCGGCTGGAAGCTGCGCCAACTGGCCTATCTGCCGCTGCAGATGGCCGCATTCCTGGTGCGGCATCGGTTCCGCTGGGCGGTGACACGCCAGCTGCTGCTCGGCCTGCGCGACGGCCTAGCAGGCCGGCTCGGGCCTCCGCCCATCCTGCCCTGATCGACGCCCGGCCTTATTTGACGGGTCCACCCCTGCGACCTATAAGCCCGCTCACTCCGTGCCGCGGTGGCAAGGCCGCGCCACCGTCGGACCGGCGATCCGTGTCTATAGCGGCGGGCCCATCCTCCCCTTGAGCAGTCCAGTCCTTTTCCCTCGCCCGACGCGGTGCCGCAGACCCTGTGCGGCGCGTGTGATCTTCGCTGGCTGGTCGATCCAGCCTGTCGTGGTGGGACAAACGCCACGGCCGGGCCGACACGCATGAGCATGCCTTTCATTTCGTTGACGGACGCCTGCGTCGAAATCCCGATCTATAATTCCCGCGGGCGCTCGCTGAAGACCGCCCTGATGCGCCAGGTCGGCGGCACCGTGGCGGCCAACGGGCGCGATATCGTCTCCGTCAAAGCCCTGCAGAACATCAATATCCGCTTGGAGCCGGGCGACCGGCTGGCGCTCGTCGGCCACAACGGCGCCGGCAAATCCACCTTGCTGCGCGTCTTCTCCGGCGCCTTCGAGCCCACCAGCGGCAGCGCCGAGATCAAGGGCTCCGTATCGTCCCTGCTGGACTTGACCATGGGCATGGACCCGGAGCTGACGGGAGCCGACAACATCGTCCTGCGGGGCGTCTTCGTCGGTATGACCCAGAAGGAAGCGCAAGGCCGGATGGAGGAGATCGCCGCCTTCTCGGAGCTCGGTCCCTATCTGGGCCTGCCAATGCGCACCTATTCGAGCGGCATGACGATGCGGCTCGCCTTCGCGATCTCGACCGCGCGCGCCCCCGACATCCTGCTGCTTGACGAGATGATCAGCGTCGGCGACTCGGCTTTCGCCAGCAAGGCCAAGACCCGTATCGAGAGTTTCATCGGCAACACCCACATCCTGGTGTTGGCGTCGCATTCGCCCGAAACGCTGCGACGCTATTGCAACAAGGCCGTGTTGATGAAGAGCGGCGCAATCGTCGCGTCGGGCGACGTCGATGAGGTTCTCGACCTTTATGCCGACGCGCCCGGCCTCTGAGGCGGCCTTCATGCGGCCGCGCTGAGGTGGATTCGTCGGCCCTTGCGGCACACCGGTCGCCTGGGCCGCGCCGCCTGCTGTTCGTCATTACGGAAGACTGGTTCTTCGTGTCCCACTTCCTGGTGCTGGCCGAAGCCGCGCGGGACCAGGGCTTCGCGGTATCGGTTCACCTGCGGAACAACGATCCGCGCCACGTTGCGCGCATCGCCGCAGCCGGCATCCGGGTGATCGCATCCGATTATGACCGCGCGACCGCCGGCCGGCGTGGCGACCTGCGCCAGATCGCCCGCTTCGCGGCGCTGTTCCGCACCGAGCGGCCGGATGTGGTGCATATCGTGTCGCTGCGGGTGGTGGTGCTGGCCGGGCTCGCGGCGCGTCTCACGGGTGTGCCGGCCCGCGTCCATGCCTTGACCGGGATGGGGCTGCTGGGGGCCGCCCGGGGCCTGCGGGCGCGCCTGACCCAGCGGGGGCTCGGCGCTCTGCTGCGTCACGCTCTTGGCGGCCGGGGAGCCGGCTTCGTGTTCGAAAACCGGGACGATCCGCGCGGCCTCGGCTTCACGCAGACCGATGCGCGCCTGCTCGTTGTCGGTGGCGCCGGAATCGACCCGGAGATCGAATCGCCGCTGCCTCTGCCCGACGGCACGCCGTTGCGGATCGCCATCGTGGCCCGCATGATTCATTCCAAGGGGATCGAGGTCGCGGTCGCGGCGCTCGGCTTGGCGCGCCAACGCGGCGCCGACGTCACCCTGACGCTGGTCGGCGCCATCGACCCCGGCAACCCGCGCTCCCTGACGGAAGACCGTCTGAGGACCTTTGGCGCCCTGCCGGGCGTCGAGTGGGTCGGCCCGACCCGCGACGTCCGGGCCGTGTGGCGCACGCACCATGTCGCCTGCGTGCCGTCGCTCGGCGGCGAAGGCCTGCCGCGCTCGCTGCTGGAAGCCGCTGCTGCCGGCCGGGCCATCGTCACCACCGACACGCCGGGATGCGCGACCTTCGTGCGTCCCCTGCAAGAAGGCCTCGTGGTGCCGCCCGGCGATGTCGCCGCATTGGCCGAGGCATTCACAAGATTGGCGGCCGATCGCCCCCTGGTGGCCAGCCTCGGCACGGCGGCGCGCGCCCGCGTTCTCGACGGCTACACGGTTTCGGCGGTATCCACAGCGATGACCGGGTTCTACGATGCGTTGCTGAGCAGGCGCTGAAGGCGCGAATCAAACGACTTGGCACGCATGCCGTGGTTGTTTGAAGGATGTGGCTCCCCGAGCAGGGCTCGAACCTGCGACAATTCGATTAACAGTCGAATGCTCTACCAACTGAGCTATCGGGGAACAGGGAGATTGTCTCCCCGTCACGGCGCGGTTGATAGCGAGGCTCGGACGGGAATGCAAGCCTCAATTCGAGGACGCCGCCTGGGCTTGTGGATCGGGACACGACCGACACGGCAGCCCGCCACCCACACGCAGTCCGTGGGGCCTGAGGCGGACGCTTTCGCGCTTGCCCCTCGCGAGCGCTCTGGTCTAAGACAGCGCACGCCGACTTTGTTTGGCGTGAGAGGCCTCGTGGCGGAGTGGCTACGCAGAGGACTGCAAATCCTTGCATCCCGGTTCGATTCCGGGCGAGGCCTCCAGATCACGCGGCGTGCGGCGCCGTTTCGACACTGATGAGCCGCCGGTATTCTTCCCTGACCATCTCGGCACCGTAAAGCCGCTCGAGACGACGCACCTGGAAGTGCGCCCGCGCCAAGGCCTGGTAGTGTTCCGCGAAGGCCGCATTGATGGCGGCGCCCGCGGCGGCGCCGATCACCGGCACGGCTTGAGCGGCCGCCTTCTGGCTGACCGTGACGCTGAAGCGTGAAACGATCTGGCCGATGAACCGCACCAGGGTGGGCGCGGTCTCATCCGCGAGACCGCGTTGCAGCACCACGCGGGTCGCTTGCTGGATGGACTTCGCCAAGGCGGCGCGGACCGCCAGATAGCCGCCTTCGCCGGCAGGGCCCGCTTCCTGACCGCCGCCGAGCGCGAACACCTCGAGGCAGGCGAGCGCCGTGCCGGGATCATGCGGATCCTCCCCCTCCTGGCGGGCGATGCCGGCGATCGATCGGAGGATGATGGTGGTCGACACCGGCAATTCGACCGGCAACGCCGCAAGGCCGAATAGACCGCCGGCAGCGCCCGACATCGCCGCCAGGGCCGTATGCCAGCGCGACGTCTTGGTCGAGGCGGTCTTCGGCAGCGTCTTGATGGCGGCCCGCAGCGCCGTCCGCAGGGCCACATTGGCGGCGGAATTGGCGGCCGACACCACCGCATCGGGGACGAAGCGACCCGCCAGGCCGATCTGCTGGCCCAGCAACGCGCCAAGCCGCGCCGGCAGGCTGGGATGCTCCAGCGTCCGCATGGCGTTGCGCAGGATGTCGCGATCTTCCGGGCTGAGGGAACCTGCGAACACGAGGTCGGTGGCGGGCGCGAGGACGTCGGTGGTCATGGGAGCTCGTGTCGGGGTTGGGATAGGCGGGGCCGCCGTGGCGTCCGCCACTGTGGGTCGAAACATCCGGGCGACGCAACCGCGCTTGGCGGGTGCATGGCGGCGCTTGCCCCTCTTGCGCAAAAAGGACATCTTCCTCGCACAGACCGCTTCGATGTTCCCGCGTCGCCGTGCCGTCGCACGGACCCGTGAAAGGCTATCTCTTGGTTCAGCTTTCGTTGCGCGCCTCCGTGTCGCGATCCGCCCTGGTGCGAGGCGGGCGTGCCTGGCTCGCGGCCGCGGTTCTGCTGGCGGGCGTCCCGGCGGTCGCCGAAGCCCGGGACGTGATCACCATCGCAAAGCCGTTCGAAGTGGGCGAAAGCGCCGTCGGCAATTACCTTGCGGCCCTGGTGGCGGGCGCCGACCGCGATACGCTCGCGGCCGCGACGTTCTTCCGCGAGGCGCTGCGGGCCGATCCGGACAATGGTGAGCTGCTGGAACGCACCTTCGTGGCGGCCTTGTCGAACGGCGACACCAGCGAGGGCCTCGATTTCGCGCGCCGGCTCATCAAGTCCGATCCGAAGAACGGCCTGTCGCACCTCGTGCTCGGCGTCGAGCAGATGAAGGACAAGCATTATGTGGCGGCTCGCCGCCAGCTGATGAGCGGCGGCCCCGGCCGCGAACGCGACGTGACCGCCACGTTGCTGACTGCCTGGACCTGGGCCGGCCAGGGCGACGAGAAGAAGGCGCTCGCAGCCGTCGACAGCATGACGGACAGCAACCTCGGCGTGTTCAGGGACTATCATGCGGCGCTAATCGCCGATCTTCTGGGCGACGCGACCGAGGCCACCAAGCGCTTCCAGGCCGCCTATGCGGCCGACAAGACGATCCTGCGCCTCACCGACGCCTATGGGCGTTTCCTGGCCCGCCACGGCGATCAGGCCAAGGCCGCCACGATCTTCTCGTCCTTCAACGACGTGCTGCCGCACCACCCGCTGATCGAGGCGGATCTGGCCGACCTGAAGGCCAACAAGCCGCTGCAGCCGCTGATCCGAAGCGCCCAGGACGGGGCCGCCGAGGTTCTGTACGGCCTCGGCGCCGCCGGCGGCCGGCAGGGCGACGACCTCGCGGCCCTGATCTACCTGCGGCTGTCGCTCTATCTTGCGCCGGACAACAGCCTCGTCATGGTGACCCTGGCCGACACCTATGCGCGGCTGAAGCAGAACGAGGTGGCGATCGACGTCTACGAGATGGTGCCGCCCAAGAACCCGCTGCGCCCCAACGCCGATATCCAGACCGCCCTGACGCTCGACGCGCTCGACCGCAAGGACGACGCCATCAAGGCGTTGCAGGCTGTGCTGAAGGATCGCCCCAAGGACATCGAGGCCTGGACCACGCTCGGCAACATGCAGCGCGAAGCGAAGCACTACGACGATGCCATCACCAGCTATACATCGGCCATCGACGCCACGGCACCGGGCGAGAAGAGCCTTTGGGGCCTGCTGTATTTCCGCGGCATCGCCTATGAGCGCGACAAGCAATGGCCGAAGGCCGAGGACGACTTCAAGCGTGCCTTGACGCTCTACCCCGACCAGCCATTGGTGCTCAATTACCTCGGCTATTCCTGGATCGACAAGGGCATCCACCTCGACGAGGGTTTCAAGATGCTGCGCCGCGCCGTGGCGCTGCGGCCGGAAGACGGCTACGTGGTCGACAGCCTCGGCTGGGCGCATTTCAAGCTCGGCGAATACGACGAAGCCGTGAAGGATCTCGAGCGTGCCGTGTCGTTGAAGCCGTCCGACCCCACCATCAACGATCATCTGGGCGATGCCTATTGGCGGATGGGCCGCAAGCTCGAGGCGCAGTTCCAGTGGAACCACGCGCGCGACCTCAATCCGGATGCCGATGACCTTCCCGCCATCCAGGCCAAGATCAAGGACGGGTTGCCGGAAGAAAAGCACCCGGCCGCGGCCGACAGCGGCACACCTCCGGCTCCCTCGACGACACCGCCGGCCGTCACCGCCCCGGAACCGACCAAGAACAATGGCGGCTGAACGCCAGGCCCTGCACCCATGAGCGTCGAAACCCTGACCGTCGCGTCCGAAGAAGACGGCATGCGACTTGACCGCTGGTTCAAGCGCCGCGTCCCGGCGCTGTCGCTGGCCCATCTCAACAAGATCGTCCGCACCGGCCAGGTGCGGGTCGATGGCGGCCGCGTCAAAGTGTCGACGCGGCTCGGGGAGGGCCAACTGGTGCGGGTGCCGCCGCTCAGCCTCGACCCCGCCGAGGCGCCCGAGATCGCCCGCAGCGCTCCGGTGCGCGGCGAGGCCGACCGGCGCGCCCTGACCGACATGATCCTGTTCGAGGATCGCGACCTGATCGTGCTGAACAAGCCCTACGGCCTTGCCGTGCAGGGCGGCTCCGGCACCCGTCAGCATATCGACGGCATGCTGGAAGCGCTGACGGACCAGCGCGGCAACCGGCCGCTGCTGGTGCACCGCCTCGACAAGGACACGTCGGGCGTCCTGCTGGTGGCGCGCAACCGCAAGATCGCGGCCGACCTCGGCCATGCGTTCCGCTCCAGGCAGGCCCAAAAGGTGTATTGGTCGCTGCTGGAAGGCGTGCCAAAGCCCGGGCAAGGCCGCATCTCCTTGTTCCTGGCCAAAGGCGACGGGATGGGCACCACGGGCCGCTCCGGCCCGCGCACCGATGCCGAGCGCGCCACCTTGGAGAAGATGCGCGTCGCCAAGCACGGCGACGCCGACGCCCAGCATTCGGTGACGCTCTACAGCGTCGTCGACAAGGTGGCGCCGCGCCTCGCCTGGGTGTCGATGAAGCCGATCACCGGCCGCACCCACCAGCTGCGCGCCCATGCCGAAGCGATCGGCCATCCGATGGTGGGCGACCCGAAATACACCGGCGGCGTGGAAAGCAAGCCGCGCCGCATGGACCCTCTGCGGGCCATCCCGGGCGACGTCGAGCCGAAGCTCCACCTGCTGGCACGCCGGCTGGTGCTGCCGCATCCGGGGGGCGGCACCATCGACGTGTCGGCCCCTTTGCCGCCCCATATGCAGAAGAGCTGGGATCTGTTCGGCTTCGACGTCGCGACGCGCGATCCGATCGAAGACGCCCCCGAATAGCGTGACCAAACTCCTGCGATGACCATGGACCCCTTCTCGGCCGGCCAACCCGGCGCGTCCTTTCCCAAGCGCTTCTACAAGGAAGCCACGATCGCGCCCGAGGGCGAGGGCTTCGCGCTGCGGCTCGACGGCAAGCCGGCGCGGACACCCGCCCGCAACGCGATCGTGCTGCCCCATCCGGGGCTCGCCGCCGCCGTGGCAGCCGAATGGAATGCCGTCGAGACGCGCATCGATCCCCGCGACATGCCGATGACGCGGCTGGTCAACTCGGTGATCGACGGCGTCGGCCATAATGCCGGGGCGGTACGCAACGAGATCGTCCGCTATGGCGGCTCGGATCTTCTCGCCTACCGGGCTCCGCAGCCGGCCGATCTGGTGGCGGCGCAACGCTTCGCCTGGGATCCTGTGCTGGCGTGGGCGCACGCGCGCTTCGGCGTGGCGGTGACGACCGGCGAGGGCGTGATGTTCATCACCCAGCCTCCCGACACGACCGCTGGGCTGATTGAGGCGCTCTCGACCGTCCTGGGCCAGGATGCTGCGGCACCCTTCCGGCTCGGCGCCCTGCATGTGGTGACGACGCTCACGGGGTCGGCGCTGCTCGCCCTGGCGCTCGCGGACGGTCGGCTCGAGGCCGAAGCCGCCTGGGCCGCCGCCCATGTGGACGAAGATTACCAGATCGCCCAATGGGGGCCGGACGACGAGGCGGCGGAGCGACGGCGGCATCGGTGGACCGATATGCAAACCGCCGCCCGGATGCTTCGCCTGCTGCAACCGTGACAATGCGATGAGCTGAATTCACGAAGCGGTGACGCTTCGTATTGATCCGCTTAACCGTGAGAAAATCGCAAGCATAAGTATTCAGCGACCGTTTATCCGGCGCCCCCATTCTGCCCGCAACAAGGGGATGCGTATGATGGCCAAGCTTTCACCGAAGTCCGTCCTTCGCGACACCTTTCCGGCGAGCCCTCTCGACGCCGTTTTGGGCAAGCGGAAGATCACCAAGGAAGACGTTGCGGCCCTTCGGCGCTCCGACCTCGGCCTCGGGCTACGGTCGCGCGCCGAGGCCGAGGCGATGCTGGCGATCGAACGCGGCCGGGGTGAGAAATGCCGGGCCTGGGGCGACCTGCTGGTGGAACTGCTCAGCGACTTCGTGGTGTGGGACCAGCGCCCAAGCGGCATCCTGACCGAGGACACCGCGACATGGCTCAGCGATCAGGTGGGCGAGACACCGACACCCGCCTGCCTGGCCTTGCTGATGGCCGTCATGGACGACGCCGAAACGGTACCGGCCTGGTTCGTCCCGGCCGTGCGCCTTCGGGCCAGCAAAGTGTTCGGGCGACAGGCCATCGAGACCTTGCGGCAGGACGCCTGAGCCTGCTGCAGAGGCCTCATGGCGGCGAGGCGCTTCAATGCCCCGACATGTAGGACATCACCACGAAGATGACCACGAAGGCCACAATCACGAGGACGAGGCCGCCGATCAGCACATTGCGGACCCCGACCCCGCTTTTGCCCTGACGCGCATCTTGCTGATCGAGGCGAGTTGGCTTTTCGCTCATAGGTTCCTCCCTGACGGGGCTTGAACCCCGGCCCGATAGGTTGGTTCCTTGCGGCTTGACGGGCGGATCGATGCCCGACTGATTGGCCGCATGACGCTATACTTCGCCTATGGAGCCAATCTCGACCGGGACGCGATGCAGGACCGGTGTCCTGCCGCCCGGGACGTTGGCGTTGCCAGCCTTTCCGGCCACCGCTTCATCATCATGGCCGCTGGCTATGCCACGATCGTGCCGGTGCGCACCGGGGTGGTACACGGGCTCCTCTGGGACCTCACTGCCGCCGACATCGCCACCCTCGACGCTTTCGAAGAGGTGGAGTCCGGGCTGTATCGCCACGCCATTCTGCCGATTCGGCAAGGACGCTTCCGCAAGGAGGCCATGGTCTATGTCGCGGCTGAGGCGAGACCAGGGACACCACAGCCCGGCTATCTCGAGGCGGTGATTGTGGCCGCCGAACGGGCCCCCCTGCCCCCGCTTTACTGCGACGAGTTGCACGCCTGGTTGCCGACGGCCGAACTGCCCCGCCCGTGACCATTCACGGCGGCCCGGCACCTGCGTCGAAGGTCGGGCCGAACAGGGCTTCGAACTCTGCCCGCAGCAGCCCGTCGAACTCGGGCAGCGACACGATGTGGCCGAGGTCGAGCAGGCTCGTGACGCCGTAATGCGGGGCCGCGATGCCGCAGGGCACGATCCCACCGAAATGCGCGAGGTCCGGCTCGATGTTGACCGCGATGCCGTGAAAGCTGACCCAACGCCGCAGCCGCACCCCGATGGCCGCGACCTTGTCTTCCGCCGCCGTGCCGTCGAGCCCGGACGCCTTGTCGGGCCGCCGCACCCAGACGCCCACACGGTCGTCGCGGCGCTCGCCCAGGACGTTCAGCCGCCCCAGCGTCGCGATGATCCAGGCTTCCAGCGCCGCCACGAACGCCCGCACATCGGGGCGGCGGCGCTTCAGGTCGAGCATCACATAGGCCACCCGCTGGCCGGGCCCGTGATAAGTATACTGGCCGCCCCGCCCTGTCCGATGAACCGGAAAACGCCCCACGCCGACGAGATCAGTGTCGCGGGCCGACGTCCCGGCCGTATAGAGCGGCGGATGCTCCAGCAGCCACACGCATTCGGACGCATGTCCCGATGCGATGGCCTCGGCCCGTCGCTCCATGGTGGCAACGGCCAGTTCATAAGCCACGGGGGCCTCGGCCACCATCCACGCCACCGTGTCCGCGCTATCGGCGGTGAAGCGGTCGGAGTCGAAGGCGCTACGCTGCATGGTGGCTAGGTAGTTGAGCGGCGCGACAGCCACAAGCCGCCATCCCCACCAGAAAACCTCTACCCCAGCCGCATCCACCCTTGTCAGTGCGAAGCCGATGCGGTACTTCCGGCTGGCAACGACAGGGTTTCGACCCTCGTGCGGCCATGGCGGAATTGGTAGACGCGCTAGCTTGAGGTGCTAGTTGGGAAACTAGTGGAGGTTCGAGTCCTCTTGGCCGCACCATCGTTGTCTTAGTTGGGGATCACCCAGCGTCTCGCTTAGCGACATCTAGCCTGGTTGGACGTTCGGAAGCGTCGGGCTTTCTAGACTGGCCGCTGTCAAAACCTCCCTATCAAGACACGATCTCAATCGAATGGATTGCAGCGTCCGTCGGCGGCCTTGAACTCCGGGGGGTCGCAGGGGTTCGTGTCGCGCCGACACATCTTCACGCAGGTGTTGCGAACATCGCCGTCGCGGGCGTAGCCGGTGTCGCCATAGCGTTCGTAATTGTATTGGGCCGCCGCCGCCCCGGCTTGATAAGGCGCGAGGTTGTAGACGCGCGCCGAGGCGACGCCGGGTAAGGCTATCGCGACGGCCGCAAGAAGAAGCTTGATGGTCATGGGTGCACTCCTTCACGGGAGAACACCGTCGATCCTACACGCGTTCCACACCCTGAGGTCGCAGGCCTGCCGGCTGAACCACCTCTGACGGATGCGCCGCGACGCGCGTCACCAATCGGGCGCCGTCCCACAATTCGAGTGGATGCCGATCCACAAAGCCTTCGGCCTGCAAGGCTGCTTCGCGATCGTCAGTGGCGACGATGATGCGCGGAACCCCATTCAAACGGCCGTCGTCGCTGACCGCGAAGGCCCGGTACGACACCTGGGGCGAACACCTGAGCTGATCCATGCTCCCCTCCCCTCATGCATGGCGTCGGCGGATCACGGAACGCCACGCGTGTCGCCTTCGGCCAAGGCTACGTCGCTTCTGGCATGCCTTGCAACGGGGCCCAGGTGAAAACCTTGTTAGCTTGCCACAGCGACACGGCATCCACACTGGATGACGACCGCCGCGACAAACCCGCGCGGCTCAGTGGAACCGCACCGGGATCGTCAGGTTGATGCGGCCACCGAGGCCGGGTGGTGGCGCCGGCACCGGACTCGCCCGTCGCACCATCGCCACCGCGGCAGCATCGAGCCCTGCATCGCCCGAGCTTCCGGCGAGGCTCGCGCTTACCACGCGGCCGCCGCCATCGACCGCGAAGGCGACGCGAGCGGTGCCCGAGGCGCCGTTCGATGCCGGCTTGAAACTGTTCAGATGCGCCACGACGGCACCGCGCCACGTCGCCGTTTCGGCCCCCGATGCGGCGCTGCTCGGCGCGGCCGGAGCAGAACCCTGCCCACTCCCCTGGCGGGCTTCGTCGGCCCGCGCCGCGGCCCTGGCCGCGGAACGCGCAGCCTGTTGCGCTTGCCGGGCGTGTTCGCGCTTGTCGGCCAGCGCCTTGCGAC